>NZ_LPXN01000080.1 GCF_001618175.1 Oceanibaculum pacificum
GCGTCTCGAAGCATCGGGCGGCAAACTCGTCTGGGCTACTTCCCCGCCGGGCGGCCGCCGACGGCGTAGGTGATCTCCAGTGCGGCGCGGGCGACCATGTCGCCGAGCTGGCGCATGCGCGGGTCGGTCATGCGGGCGGTGGGGCCGGACAGCGAGATGGCGGCGATCGGCTCGCCATGCTCGTCATGCACGGTGGCGGCGACGCAGCGCAGCCCGGCGGCATATTCCTCGTCGTCGATGGAATAGCCGCGCTGGCGGATCGCCGCCAGCTCGCGCAGCATGGCGGCCAGGGTGGAGATGGTCTTGTCGGTGAAGCGCGGCATGGTCGGGGCCAGCAGCTTGTTCGCCTGGCCGTCCGGGGCGGCGGCCAGCAGCGCCTTGCCCATGCCGGAGCAATGCAGCGGCGCGCGGCCGCCCGGACGGGCCAGCACGCGCATCACCTCGCGACATTCCACCTGGGCCAGATAGACCAGCTCCGCCCCTTCCAGAATGCCGAGATTGACCGATTCGCCGCTTTCTTCCATCAGCTGGCGCATATGCGGGCGGGCGATTTCCACCACATCGCGGTTGCGCAGGAAGGCGTTGCCGACGGTGAAGGCCTGCACCCCGACATGCCAGGAGGCGCGCTGCAGGTCGTGCTGCACGAAGCCTTGCTGTTCCAGGCTTTTCAGCAGCCGGTGGGCGGTCGAGGGCGGCAGGCCGGCGCGATGCGCCAGTTCGCTCAGGGAGGCGCCGCCGTCGCTGTCGGCGATTTCGACCAGCAGGCTCAACGCCCGGGCCAGAGACTGGACATGGCTGCCGTCGCGCGTCGCCTTGCCGGTGGCGGGCCGCCCGCGCCGCCGGGCTGGGGGCTCGCCGTCGGAATCGGCCGTTTGCTGCGGCGAATCGATCCGCACCAATCGCTTGGCGATGTCATGGGCCATCTGGCGTCCTGCGTGCTCTGCCTGCCGCGCTTCGGTTGGGAGCAGGGCGACAGGGAGGTTTCGTTTCTTGCCGCGATTGTAGCATACTTTGCGCAACGACAAGAAAGACCCGCCGGACGATGACACCACCCAAGATTACCGCCGCCGACCCGCGCGGCTTGCTGCTCGCCTTGTTCGATGCCGCCCGCCGCGCCGCCGATCCCGCCCTCTGCGTCGCCCAGCATCTGCCACCCCGGCCGAAGGGCCGCACCATCGTGGTGGGCGCTGGAAAAGCCGCCGCCGCCATGGCGCGCGCCGTGGAGCAGGCCTGGGAGGGAGACCTGACCGGCTTGGTCGTCACCCGCTACGGTCATGCCGTGCCGTGCGAGCGTATCGAGGTGGTGGAGGCCAGCCATCCGGTGCCCGACGCCGCCGGCGAGGAAGGTGCTCGCCGCATGCTGCGGATGATGCAGGGCCTGGCCGAGGACGATCTCGTGCTGTGCCTGATGTCGGGCGGGGCCTCGGCGCTGCTGGCTCTGCCGGCGGAGGGCATCCCGCTGGACGACAAGCGCGCGGTGACCACGGCGCTGCTGAAATCAGGTGCCACCATCGGCGAGATGAATTGCCTGCGCAAGCATATGTCGGCGGTGAAGGGCGGCCGGCTGGCCGCCGCCGCCTGGCCGGCCAAGGTGGTCACGCTGGCGATCTCCGACGTGCCCGGCGACGATCTGGCGGTGATCGGGTCCGGCCCGACCGTGCCGGACCCGACCAGCTTCGCCGATGCCCGCGCAGTGCTGGCGAAATACGGCATCGTGCCGCCGGATTCCGTCCGCCGCCATCTGGCCGAGGCGCGCGAGGAAAGCCCGAAGCCGGGCGATCCGCGCCTGGCCAAGGCCGAGACAATTTTGATCGCCCGGCCGCAGGCCTCCCTGGAGGCCGCCGCGGCGTTGGCGCGGCAGGCTGGGGTGACGCCGGTGATTCTGGGCGATTCGGTGGAAGGCGAATCGCGCGAGGTTGCAACTGTCATGGCCGGCATTGCATTTCAGGTGGCGCGGCATGGCCAGCCGGCCCCAGCGCCGTGCGTGCTGCTGTCCGGCGGCGAGACGACGGTGACGGTGCGCGGCGCCGGCAGGGGCGGGCGCAACGTGGAATTCCTGCTGGCGCTGACCGTGGCGCTGGGCGGCCATCCCGCCGTGTGGGCGATTGCCGGCGATACCGACGGCATCGACGGCACGGAGGATAATGCCGGCGCCGTGGTGACGCCCGACAGCATCGCCCGCGGCGCCGCGAAGGGGGTATCCGCCAAGGAAAGACTGGCCGACAATGACGGCTATTCCTTCTTCCAGGCGGTGGGCGATCTGGTTGTGACCGGGCCGACCCTGACCAATGTGAATGATTTCCGGGCGATTCTTATCCTGCCCGACGCTTGAACCTTTAGGAGCGACCAATGCGACGCCAGCGTAGTACCAAGATCGTCGCGACCCTCGGGCCGTCCTCGGCGACGGTGGAGCAGATACGGACTTTGTTCGCCGCCGGGGCGGACGTGTTCCGGCTGAATTTCAGCCATGGCGCGCATGAGGATCATGCCGAGCGGGTGAAAATCCTGCGCGCGCTGGAGGAGGAGACCGGCCGCCCCATCAGCATCATGATGGATTTGCAGGGCCCGAAGCTGCGCGTCGGCACTTTCGCCGAGGGCAAGGTGGCGCTGCATGCCGGCCGGCGCTTCCGGCTCGATCTGGACAAGGCGGCGGGGGACGACAACCGCGTCTGCCTGCCGCACCCGGAAATCTTCAAGGCGATCCAGCCCGGCGATGCGCTGCTGCTGGACGATGGCAAGATCCGCCTGAAGGTGATGGCCTGCGACGACAAATCGGCTGACACCGAGGTGATTGCCGGCGGCGTCCTGTCCGACCGCAAGGGCGTGAACGTGCCGAACGCGGTGCTCGATCTGTCGCCGCTGACCGACAAGGATCGCCGTGATTTGCAGTTCGGCCTCGACCAGGGGGTGGACTGGGTGGCGCTGTCCTTCGTGCAGCGGCCCGAGGATATCGCCGAGGCGCGCAAGTTGATCGCCGGCCGGGCCACCATCATCGCCAAGCTGGAAAAGCCGTCGGCGATCCAGCATCTGGCGGAGATCATCGAGATGACCGACGCGGTCATGGTCGCGCGCGGCGATCTCGGCGTCGAGATGGCGCCCGAGGACGTGCCCTCCCTGCAGAAACAGATCGTGCGGGCCTGCCGCATGGCCGGCAAGCCGGTCATCGTCGCCACCCAGATGCTGGAATCGATGATCAGCGCCCCGGCGCCGACCCGCGCGGAAGCCTCGGACGTCGCCACGGCCGTCTATGACGGCGCGGATGCGGTGATGCTGTCGGCGGAATCGGCGGCCGGCCAGTACCCGACCGAATCGGTGGCGATGATGAACCGAATCATCGAGCGGGTGGAGCGGGACAGCCTCTACCGCACCATCCTGGACGCGGTGCACGGCACGCCGGACGCGACCGGCCAGGACGCCATCACGGCCGCCGCCCGCCAGGTGGCGGAGACGATTTCGGCCGCCGCCATCGTCACCTACACCACCTCCGGCTCGACTACTCTGCGCGCCTCGCGCGAGCGGCCGCCGGTGCCGATCCTCTGCCTGACCTCGAAGATCGAGACGGCGCGGCGGCTGGTCATGGCCTGGGGCGTGCATACGGTGAAGACCCGCGACGCCCGCACCTTCGCAGACATGGTGCAGAGCGCCCAGGGCATCGTGGTGAAGGAAGGCTTCGGGCGGAAGGACGACAAGATCGTCGTCACCGCCGGGGTTCCCTTCGGCACGCCGGGGGCGACCAACGTGCTGCGTATCGCCAGAGTGTGAGCGCTGTGCTAGGGAACGGGCAGCTTTCCGGTCGGCCGAGGGAATAAGATGGATCTGGCGGCGTTCTACCGAGACGAGTTCGCGGAGCATGCGGCCGTCGCCGAGGCGACGCGCGCGGCCCTGGCCGAACCCTTTGCCCGGCTGGTCGGGTTGGCGGTGGCCTCTATCGAGGCCGGCGGCAAGCTGATCTTCTTCGGCAATGGCGGCAGCGCGGCCGACGCGCAGCATCTGGCGACCGAGCTGTCGGTGCGCTACATCGCGAACCGCAAGGCGATACCCGCGCTGGCATTGACCACCGACAGCTCGGCGCTGACCGCCATCGGCAACGATCTGGGCTTCGATCTGCTGTTCGCCCGGCAGGTCGAGGCGCTGTGCCGGAAGGAGGATATGGTCATCGGCATCACCACCTCCGGCCGCAGCCCGAACGTGATCAAGGGGCTGCAGGCGGCGCAGGATATCGGCGCGGTCGCCGCCGCCCTGACCGGCAAGGATGGCGGCGATTTGACGGGGCTGGCCGATCCGCTTTTGATCGTGCCGTCTAACACCACCGCGCGCATCCAGGAGATGCACATCACCCTGGGCCAGATGCTGTGCGGCGCGCTGGAAAAGAAGCTGGGGCTGGCCTAATGGACGATTTCGCCGATCATCTGGACCATATCGCCAAGGCGCGGCTGCTCTGCGTCGGCGATGTGATGCTCGACCGTTTCATCTACGGCACGGTCGACCGCATCTCGCCGGAAGCGCCGATTCCCGTGCTGCGGGTGGAGCGCGAGCGCGCGATGCTGGGCGGCGCCGGCAATGTCGCGCGCAACCTGACCGCGCTGGGCGTGACCACCTGCTTCGTCACCGTGGTGGGACGCGACGAGGCCGGGCGCATCGTCACCCAGCTTGTCGGCGACGAGGAGGTGATCGAGGCGCATCTTCTGGTCGAGCCGGACCGCCGGACCACGATCAAGCTGCGCTATATCGCCGGCTCCCATCAGCTGCTGCGCGCCGATGACGAGGAGGTGAAGCCGGTCGCCGCCGCCACCCTGGCCGATTTGCTGGTGCGCGCCGAGACCGATCTCGACACCAGCGGCGGTCTGGTGCTGTCGGACTATGGCAAGGGCGTCCTGACGAACGAGGTGGTGGCGCGGCTGATCGACCTTGCCCGCGCCAAGGACAAGCCGGTGATCGTCGATCCCAAGGGCACGGATTACAGCCGCTATCGCGGGGCCACTATCCTGACGCCGAACCGCAAGGAGCTGGCCGAGGCGAGCCGCATGTATGTCGGCAGCGACGACGAGGTGGTCGACGCGGCGAACAAGATCATCCGCGAGTGCGGCGTGGAGATGGTGCTGGTCACCCGCAGCCAGGATGGCATGACGCTGGTGCGCCAGGACGGCCCGCCGGTGCATCTGAAGGCCGCCGCGCGCGAGGTTTACGACGTGTCGGGCGCGGGCGACACGGTGGTCGCTATGCTGGCCGCGGCCCTGGCCGCCGGCGTGCCGGTCGAGGCGGCGGCCGCTTTGGCCAATGTGGCCGCCGGCATCGTGGTCGGCAAGACCGGCACGGCGGTCGCCCAGGCGACCGAGGTGTTGAGCGCGCTGCACGCCCAGAGCCTGATGTCGATGGACCGCAAGAGCTGCACCCTGACCGAGGCCGTCGACACCGTGCGCGGGTGGCGCGAGCGCGGGCTGACGGTGGGCTTCACCAATGGCTGCTTCGACCTGCTGCATCCCGGCCATGTCTCGCTGCTGCGTCAGGCGCGCAAGGCCTGCGACCGGCTGGTGGTGGGGCTGAACAGCGACGCCTCGGTGCAGCGGCTGAAGGGCCCGGACCGGCCGATCCAGAGCGAGGCGGCGCGCGCCGCCGTGCTCGGCTCGCTCGCCACCGTCGACATGGTGGTGGTGTTCGGCGAGGACACGCCGCTGACGCTGATCGAGGCGCTGAAGCCCGACGTGCTGGTGAAGGGCGCGGACTATACGGTCGACACCGTGGTCGGCGCGGAGCTGGTGCAATCCTATGGCGGCAAAATCGTCCTGGCGGCGCTGGAAGACGGCTTCTCCACCACCCGCACCATCGCCAGGATGACCGGCAAGGGCTGAGGCGCCGCTTTCTTCTTTCTGCCGCCTGATCCTTCGAGACGCCGCTATCGCGGCTCCTCAGGATAAGGGGGAGCCTTAGGATGCTCCCCCTAAACCCGTCCGCAGCGGTTTCGCTGGACTCCCCTCATGCTGAGGAGCCGCG
>NZ_LPXN01000081.1 GCF_001618175.1 Oceanibaculum pacificum
CGGCGTCTCGAAGCATCGGGCGGTTCGCTGTTCAGCCCCGCGATTGCCGAAGCTTGCCTTCCTTCGTACACTGCGCCGCGTGAGCGTATTTCGCCCTTCCGCTGCCCTTGTTCTGCTGGTTGCGCTGGCTTTGGCCGGCTGCGCGCGGTCGGGGCCGCCCGCGCCCGTGGTCTATGGCGGCACCACGCCGTCGCGCATTCCGCCATCGGTCAACCAGCCTGCGCAGCAGGCGGGCGGGCCGGGCATGGTGGTCATCAAGCGCGGCGACACGCTGTACAGCATCGCGCGCGCCAACGACGTGCCGCTGCGCGAGCTGATCCAGGCGAATAATCTGAACCCGCCCTATGTGCTGCGCGTCGGCGAGGCGCTGCGACTCCCGAACCAGCGCTTCCACGCGGTCGCCGCCGGCGACACGCTGTTCAGCATCGCCCGGCGCTACGATGTCGAGGTTTCCAGCCTAGCGCGGACCAACAATCTGACGCCGCCCTTCACCATCCGGGTCGGCCAGCGGCTGGTGCTGCCAGGCCAGGTGGCGACCATCGCTCAGGCCCCGACGGTGCCGCTGGCCAATCCGCCGGCTGTCGCGCAGCCGACGCCCCCACCCACGACGACGACTCCCAGCCGCCTGCCGGGCGCGCCGCTGGCCGATAATCCGGCGGCCGGCGATGGCGGCAGCTATCTCGGCGATACGCCGGGCGATGGCGCGCCCCGCATCTTGACGCCCTCCACGCCGCAGGCCGCCACCCGGCCGTCCGACGCTGAGCCGGCCCCCCAGGCTTCCCCCCAAGCATCATCCCCCCAGGCCCAAGCGCAACCTGCGCCCCCGCCGGCGCAACCGGCCCCGGAGCCGCGGGTTTCCGGCTCGGCCGCCATCGCCACCCAGCCGCCGCCGCGCAGCTCGGATACCTTCCTGATGCCGGTGAATGGCCGGGTGATCTCCCGCTACGGGCCGAAAGCGGGCGGGCTGCATAATGACGGCATGAACATCGCGGCACCCAAGGGCTCGCCCGTGCTGGCGGCGGAGAATGGCGTGGTGGTCTATGCCGGCAGCGAGCTGCGTGGCTTCGGCAATCTCCTGCTGATCAATCATGCCGGCGGCTGGATGACCGCCTACGCGCATAACGAGGCGCTGCTGGTCAAACGCGGCGACGTGGTGCGGCGCGGCCAGGCCATCGCCCGTGTCGGCTCGACCGGCAGCGTGGAGACGCCGCAGCTGCATTTCGAGATCAGGCGCAATTCCCGCCCGGTCGATCCGCAGCCCTATCTGCGCAACGCCGGGCAGGCGGCCTTGCCGCAGTAAGGCTTACGCCAGCGGCTTGCCCAGCCGGCCGGCCAGATCCTGAATGAACTGCCAGGCGACGCGGCCCGAGCGGCTGCCGCGCCCGACCGACCATTCATTGGCCTGGGCATGCAGCTCGTCCAGCGGCACGCCCAGCCCGTACGCAGCGTTATAGCCCTCGATCATCGCGAAATAGGTGTCCTGGTCGCAGGCATGGAAGCCCAGCCACAGGCCGAACCGGTCGGACAGGGACACCTTCTCCTCCACCGCCTCGGACGGGTTGATGGCGGTGGAGCGTTCATTCTCGATCATGTCGCGGGCCATCAGATGGCGGCGGTTCGAGGTGGCGTAGAACAGCACGTTCGACGGCCGGCCCTCGATGCCGCCCTCCAGCACCGCCTTCAGCGATTTGTAGGCATTGTCGGCGACGTCGAAGGACAGATCGTCGCAGAAGATGATGCTGCGCCGCCCGGCCTGCTTCAGCATTTTCAGCAGTTGCGGCAGCGAGCCGATATCCTCGCGGTGGATTTCCACCAGGGCGACCGAGCCGGGAATATCCTTGTTCACCTGGGCGTGGACCGCCTTCACCAGCGAGCTTTTGCCCATGCCGCGCGCGCCCCACAGCAGCGTGTTGTTGGCCGGCAGCCCCTTGGCGAAGCGCATCGTATTGTCCAGCAGCGTGTCGCGCTGGCGCTTCACGCCCTGCAGCAGCGCCAGATCGACGCGGGAGATCGACGTCACTGGGATCAGGCTGGCCGATTCGGCGTTCCACACGAAACCGTCGGCCAGCGTGAGGTCGATGGGCTGCGGCGCTGGCGGGGCCAGGCGCTCCAGCGCGTCGGCGATGCGGGCGAGGAGGGGCAGAAGCTCGGGCGTGCTGGTCATATTCGGTTGGCCTTCTTCGAGGAAGGCGGGAGCCTAATCGCCAGCTTCATCCGGGGTCAATCGCTACCGACCTCATGGCAGGCCAGCGCCGGTGGAGCCGCTGTTGTTGCAATCGGCGTGCGGCTGGTTATAGTCCGCGCGGGTTCTGAAACCGCCTTCGGGTGGAAAGGTAAGGAGACGCAAATGCTTATCTCCCCGGCTTATGCACAGGGAGCCGCCGGAGGCGGCGATTTCATCGTTTCGTTGTTGCCGTTGGTGCTGATCTTCGTGGTCTTCTACTTCCTGCTGATTCGTCCGCAGCAGAAGAAGATGAAGGCCCATAAGGACATGCTGGCCAACATCCGGCGCGGCGACCGCGTTGTCACCAATGGCGGCATCATCGGCACCGTGGTGCGCGTCATCGACGATGGCGAGCTGTCGCTGGATATCGCCGATGGCGTGCGCGTTCGCGCGGTGCGCGGCATGATCGCCGAGGTTCTGGCCAAGACCGAGCCGGCCAAGTCGTTCGACGATGACGACGAGGATGAGGAAGAGGTCGAGAAGCCGCGCCGCGCCGCCAAGGGCAAGGCCAAGAAATCCGCCGTTCCGGCCGCCGCCGCCACCGCGCCCGTCGCGACCGCCGAGCCGGTCGATGCCGAGCCGGTTGAGCCCCAGGTGGAGCCCCAGCCGGGCGAGACCAAGCCGGGCGAGACCAAGCCCACCGTCTAAAGTCCATCCGCTCATCCGCCGGGAGACCAACGGCCGCCATGCTGCACTTTCCGAAATGGAAGATCGTCCTGATATTGACGATATGCTTCCTGGGATTCGCCTATGCGGCCCCGAATCTGGTCGACCGGTCGGTGACGGAGACATGGTCGCGCTGGCTGCCCAGCCAGCAGATCAATCTCGGCCTGGACCTTCGCGGCGGCTCGCATCTGCTGCTGGAAGTGGATGTCGACGCGGTGACCCGCGAGCGGCTGGAATCGGTGGTGGACATCACCCGCACCGAGCTGCGCAAGGCGCGCATCGGCTATACCGGCCTCGGCATCGATGGCGAGGCGGTGGTGCTGCAAAGCCGGGAAAGCGGCCAGGTCGATGAAATCCGGCGGTTGCTGAGCGCCATCGACCCCGACCTCACGGTCGAGGCGGGCGAGGGCGGGCGCGTCACCATCCGCGTCAGCGAAACCGCGTTGACCGCCCGCAAGCAGGCGGCGGTCGAGCAATCCATCGAGATCGTGCGCCGCCGCATCGACGAGACCGGCACGCGCGAGCCGACGATCCAGCGCCAGGGCGAGGACCGCATCCTGGTGCAGCTGCCGGGCATCGACGATCCGGAGCGTATCAAGGCGCTGCTGGGCCAGACCGCGAAGATGGTGTTCCGCCTGGTCGACACCCAGAACTCGCAGGCCGACGCCATGGCCGGCCGGGTGCCGCCCGGCTCGCAGCTTCTGCCGTCCGATCAGGTCGGTCCGGATGGCCGGCCGCAGCAGCAATATCTGGTCGAGCGCCGGGTCATGGTCAGCGGCGACACGCTGGTCGATGCCCAGCCGACCTTCAATAATGGCGAGCCGGTGGTCTCCTTCCGGTTCGATTCGGTCGGCGCCAAGCGCTTCGGCGACGTGACCGCCGGCAATGTCGGCCGGCCCTTCGCCATCGTGCTGGACGACAAGGTGATCAGCGCCCCGGTGATCCGCGAGCCGATCCTGGGCGGCAGCGGCGTCATCTCCGGCAATTTCACCGTGCAGGAAGCACAGGATCTTGCCCTGCTGCTGCGCGCCGGCGCGCTGCCGGCGCCGCTGGTCGTGCTCGAAGAGCGCACGGTCGGCCCCGGCCTGGGCGCGGATTCCATCGCCGCTGGCGAGATCGCCGCCGTGCTCGGCATGGTCGCCGTCGTGGTGTTCATGGTCATCGCCTACGGGCTGTTCGGCATCATCGCCAACGTTGCCCTGGTCATTAACCTGGTGCTGATCGTCGCTGCGCTATCGGCGCTGCAGGCGACGCTGACCCTGCCGGGCATCGCCGGCATCGTGCTGACCATCGGCATGGCGGTGGACGCCAATGTGCTGGTGTTCGAGCGTATTCGCGAGGAAACGCGCAATGGCCGGCCGCCGGTCTCGGCCATCGATGCCGGCTATAACCGCGCCATCTCGACCATCATCGACTCCAACCTCACCACCTTCATCGCCGCGGTGCTGCTCTACATCTTCGGCTCCGGCCCGATCCGCGGCTTCGCGGTCACGCTGTCGATCGGCCTGCTGACGTCGATGTTCACCGCCATCATGGTGACCCGCCTTATCGTGGTCATGTGGCTGCGCCGCACCCGGCCCAAAACGCTGCCGATCTAAGGGGAGAAGCGACGATGCGACCGATCCAGTTCTTCGCCGATTCGCCCAAAGTCCCGTTCATGAAGTACAAGAATGCGGGCTTGGCCTTCGCCGGCCTGCTGATGCTGATCACCCTTGTCTCGCTGGTGATCCAGGGGCTGAATTTCGGCATCGACTTCCGGGGCGGCACGCTGATCGAGGTGCGCAGCACCCAGGGCCCCGCCGATATTCCCGCCATGCGCAACAAGGTGAACGGGCTGGGCCTGGGCGAGGTGTCGATGCAGGAGTTCGGCGCGCCGACCGACGTGCTGATCCGCGTGCAGCAGCAGGATGGCGGCGAGCAGGCGCAGCAGGTCGCCGTCGAGGCCGTGCGCGGCGCGCTGGGCGAGGGGGTGGAGTATCGCCGCGTCGAGTTCGTCGGCCCCAAGGTCGGCGAGGAGCTGATCACCTATGGCACGCTGGCCGTGGTGCTCGCCCTGCTGGCGATCATGCTCTATGTCTGGTTTCGCTTCGAATGGCAGTTCGGCGTCTGCGCGCTGCTGACCCTGCTGCACGACGTCATCGCTATGATCGGGCTTTACTCGGTGCTGCAGCTTGAATTCAGCCTGTCGACCGTGGCGGCGATCCTGACGATTGCCGGCTATTCGATCAACGACACCGTGGTCGTGTATGACCGCATTCGCGAGAATCTGCGCAAATACAAGAAGATGGATCTGCGCGAGCTGTGCGAGCTGAGCCTGAACGAGACCCTGTCGCGCACCGTGCTGACCAGCGGCACCACCTTGCTGGCGATCATCGCGCTGTTCGCCTTCGGCGGGCCGGTGATCCGGGAATTCACCGGGGCGCTAATCTTCGGCATCGTGATCGGCACCTTCTCCTCGATCTTCATCTCCGCGCCGCTGCTGTTGAACCTCAATCTGCGCCGTCCGCCCGATAAGCCGGTGAAGGACGAAACGGCGGTCGGCGCCCAGGTCTGACCGGCAGCCGATGGACGTCACCCCGCTCATTCCGGAAGGCCGGCAAGTCGTCGAGAGCTATGGCGGCAGCCGGTTCCGGGTGACCGGGACAATCTATGAAAGCTCGATCCTGGTCTTCCCCGACCGCACGCTGGCCTGGCCGGTGACTACCTTCGAGCAGATCGACGCCGAAAGCCTCGCCGCCTTCCATGCCGAGGGCATGCCGCCGGTCGATATCCTGCTGATCGGCTGCGGCCGACAGATGCGCTTCATCCCCGCCGATCTGCGCGCGGCGCTGCGCGCCCACGGCATCGTCATCGACGCGATGGACACCGGGGCCGCCTGCCGCACCTACAACGTCCTGATGTCGGAAGACCGCCGCGTCGCCGCCGCCCTGATCGCGGTGGAGTAAGGCTTCTTCGCGCCGCCCGATGCTTCGAGACGC
>NZ_LPXN01000082.1 GCF_001618175.1 Oceanibaculum pacificum
CGGCGGCGGCGGCGGCGGCGGGCCGGGCAGCAGATCGAACACCGGCACCCCGGTCTTGGCGATCAGATCCTCGGCGAAGGCGATGCGCTCGGCGGTGCGGTCGGCGAAATTGCGCAGCGCCTCGTGATGCTGCTGCTGCATCGCCACGACCTGGCCTTCCAGCGAGGTGATGGTGGCGGCCAGCTTGTCCTTCTCGCCCAGAATCTCGGAACGGTCGGTCATCGCCTTCTGCAGATCCTGGCGCATCGACACCATTTCCTTTTCCAGCCCGTCGCCGCGGCTATGGGCCGTGGCGAGGCGCTGGCGAAGATCCTGAATGACGGTGGCCTGCTGGCTGCGCGTCTGGTCGAGATTGGCCTTCGCCGTCTCGGCGTCGATCAGCTTGGTGCGCAGGCTGGCGATATGCTTTTCCAGCGACAGATTCTGCGTGTGGATGTTGCGCATCTCGTTTTCGAGCAGGCGCATCTGGTCGCGCATCGCGACACGGCCCTCGGCCACCTGCTGGCGCTCGCTCTCGGTCTGCTTCAGCTGGCTTTCGGTGCTGGAGAGATGCTGGCGCAGCGATTCATTCTGCTCGAACAGCTGGCGCAGGTAGGATTGCTTGTCGCGCAGATCGGTGGTGATGCTGACGATCGATTCGCGATAATCGGCCACCTGATCCAGCAGGTTGCGATAGGCGAGCTGCGAGCGCTCGACCGATTCGTCCTTCGTCAGCGCGATGCGCGACTGGTAAAGATAGGCGGCGGTGGTGAAGCTGGCATAGCCGATGACGCCGACAATGGCGGTGGCCATCATCATCTGCATGCGCTTCGAGAACACGAAGTAGCGTGTATGTCCCTCGGAACGAAGAATGATCTGGCGTTCGACGAAAACCCGCTCGAACAGGCCGGCAAACGGCCGCAGCAGCTTATGGCGCTTTTCTTCCTTCATCGCGCTGGCTAGACGCCCCTCCCCCATCTTCTCCGGCGAGCGGTTGGCTGGAACTACGCCCCTTCAGGGCGCATGTCCGTCTGCAGAAACCTACCGCCGCTATCGATCCGCCCCCCCGGGCGGGCGCTCCTCGCAAAATAAAAATCCTGGCGGCAATCGCTATCGCCGCGCCCGGACCGCGTCCCGATGGGTCGAGGCCGCAGCCTCGGCATGTCCATCAGGGGGCGGCCCCCAATCCGAATACGATCAACGGGTTATAGGCCTTTGCTATGCCCGCATAACGTAACCGCATTGCATTTTTCGCAGATCAACCTACAGAGAGCGCCAACGGTTCGCAACCTTAAAGCCGCCACAAACGCCCTATAGCCGCCGCCTTTCGGACGATTTGTCGCAGCGCATTGGTGGAGGATTGGTTAAGCAATCGACAAGCCGCTGAGCGGCCTATTTCTTTTCCTCCGGCTTCACGGCGGCGCCGCCGGCATCGCCCTCGATGATCTTGTTCAGCGTATCGGTCATCTCGACGCGGAACTCCTCGGTGATCACCAGGCCGTCGCGGATGAAGTCGCGGCCCTGGGTCAGGCTGCGCTGGCAGCAATCGACATAGGAATCGATCAGATCGGCGAAAGCGGCGAAACGCGGATTCATCGCGACATCGGCGCGCATCCGGAACACCGCCGCCACGCCGTTCATGCGCTGGAGCGAATAATTGAGTTCCTTGATGTCTTCGGCTGACAACGGCATGAATTTTATTCTCCGACCTTATCTGGTCCTGTCCCTGTCGGGGATGTTTTCCCCTTCCCAACGCCCCATCTGGGGGCAGGAGGGCGGTAAGTGACAAGTATTTTAACAGCATTGCGATCTTGACGCTTCCCCCGATGCCGTGGAAACGGAAAGATTAGCGCCAGCAGCGACGAAGAGGCATCCATGGGTCTGACGAGGGAGTCCATCCGCGACGGCATCATCGCCAAGATGCTGGCCGAGGGCCCGCCCGGTTTCCGGGCGTTGAGCGAAGCGGAGCTGGAGGCATCCCTGTCCGCCCTGGTGCCGGAAGATCATGCCGGCGACGTGCATTTGTTCGGTTACGGTTCCTTAATCTGGAACCCGGCGTTCCATTTTACGGAAAGCGCCGTGGGCACGGTGCATGGCCTGCACCGCCGATTCTGCCTGTGGACCACGCTGGGACGCGGCACGCCGGAACGCCCGGGGCTGACGCTGGGGCTGGATCGCGGCGGCTCCTGCCGTGGCGTCGTCTTCCGCATCGACGCCGCCCAGGCGCGCGAGGAGCTGCGCATCGTCTGGCGCCGCGAAATGGTCAGCGACGCCTATATTCCGCGCTGGGTAACGGTGCGCACCGCCGCCGGCGACGTGCGCGCCATCACCTTCGTCATCAACCGCGCGCATGAACGCTATGCCGGCCGACTGGACGACCGGCGCACCGCCCGCGTGATCGCCGAGGCCAGCGGCCGCATCGGCCCTTGCGCGGAATATCTGGAGAATACGGTGGCGCACTTGCACCAGCTTGCCATCGCCGACCGGCATCTGGAGGAGCTGCTGGCCCTGTGCCGCCAGGTTTGCCGGGAAAATTCCGGCGGCTGACCCGGCATACGGGATTCGTCAGCGCAAAAGGATGCTGTATACTCCCCTGACAAGCTGGACATAGGGGAAGCAGCATGCCGCTCGACGACAACACCGCCGCCGCAACGCCGGACCTGCAAGCGCTGTATGGCGACGCCACGCCGCTGGCGGTCGCCAAGGTGCTCGACCGGATCGACGCGAACAGCCGGCTGTTCATTTCGCACTCCCCGTTCCTGTGCATCTCCTCGGCCGATGCCGAGGGCAGGATGGATGTGAGCCCGCGCGGCGATCCGGCCGGCTTCGTGCAGGTGGTCGACGAGAAGACGCTGGCGATCCCCGACCGGCTGGGCAACAACCGCATCGACACGCTGCGCAACATCCGGGAGAATCCGGAGGTGGCGCTGGTGTTTTTCGTGCCGGGCGTGGGCGAGACGCTGCGGGTCAGCGGCCGCGCCATCATCAGCACCGACCCCGCCCTGCTGGAAAGCATGGCGATGAACGGCAAGACGCCGAAATCCGCCATCCTGGTCACGGTGCGCGAATGCTTCATCCATTGCGCCAAGGCGCTGAAGCGCTCCAGCCTGTGGGACCCGGCGAGCCAGGTGCCGAAGGGCACCATCCCGTCGCTGGCCCGGATGATCAAGGACCAGATCGACGCCATGGGCGAGACCGTGGAAGCGGTCGAGGAGCGCACCGAGAAGGCGTATATCGAGAGGCTCTATTGAGATGACGGACGCATCGGCCTCGATGGAAAGCAACCGGCTGATCGCCCCGGCGGAATTGAAGGCGCTGAGCGTCCGGTCCGACGCCAGGGGCTTCGCGCAATTCGCCATCCATCTGGGGCTGATCGGCCTGTCCAGCTATGCCATCTGGCGCAGCCAGGGCACGCTCTGGCTGCTGCCGGCCATGCTGGTGCAGGGCCTGTTCCTGGTCTCGCTGTTCGCCACCATCCACGAGACGGTGCACTACACCGCCTTCAAGAGCCGCCGGGCGAACGACATTGTCGGCTGGCTGGCGGCCCTGCCCTCGCTGCTGAATTCGACCTTCTACAAGCATTTCCACCACGCCCATCACCGCCACACCCAGGATCCGGCGCGCGACCCGGAGCTGACCCCGCCGCCGCCGCGCAGCCGGGGCGCGTTCTGGTGGCGCATCAGCGCCATTCCCTACTGGATCAACCGCAGCCGCTCGCTGGGCCGGCTGGCGATCGGCAATTTCAAGGCCGCCGGCTTCGTGCCGGAGAAGGCGAAGGCCGAGGTGGTGACCTCGGTGCGGCTGATGCTGGCCGCCTATGCGGCGATCCTTGGCTCCGCCATCGCCTTGGGCAGCGCCTGGCCGGTCTTCTACTGGATCATCCCGGCGGTGCTGGGCCAGCCTTTCCTGCGCGCCTATCTGCTGACCGAACATACCGGCTGCAGCGAGGATGCGAACGGCCTGACCAACACCCGCACCACGCTGGCCTCCTGGCCGGTCCGGCTGCTGATGTGGAACATGCCGTATCACGCGGAGCACCATCTCTACCCGTCGATCCCGTTCCACGCCCTGCCCGCCGCGCACGACAAGTTGCGCGACCGGCTGGTGCACGTGGCCCCCGGCTACGCCCCCACCCTGCGCAGCATTCATGCCGATCTGGGGGCCGCGCCGGGACGGGCGGCTTAACGCCTGCCGTCGGTGCGCCACCCCCACCCCATCCCTCCCCCGTCCAGGGGGAGGGTGTCGCTCATTCCTCCTCTGGTATTCCCTCCCTCCTTGCGGGGGAGGGTTAGGGTGGGGGGTACGGCACCGTCATCCACGACGGCAATAACTCGATCAGGACACCGCCCATGACCGACGCCCGCACCTATGAATGCCCGAATTTCGTCCTGCAATGCGGCATCACCCTGCCGGCGGCCAGGCTGGTCTATAAGACCTACGGCACGCTGGCGGAAGACAAGTCGAACGTCATCCTGTACCCGACCTCCTATAGCGCCCAGCACACGGATATCGAGTGGCTGATCGGCGCGGACCGCATCCTCGACCCGACGCGCTATTTCATCATCATCCCGAACATGATGACGAACGGGCTGTCGACCTCGCCGTCAAACACGCCCTATCCGCTGAATCAGGGGCGGTTCCCGGCCATCACCATCTACGACAATGTCATGCTGCAGCGCCGGTTCCTGACGGAGGTGTTCGGTATCGGGCGGCTGGCGATGGTCTATGGCTGGTCGATGGGCGGCCAGCAGGCCTATCACTGGGGTGCCTTGTTCCCGGACGATGTGGACCGGCTGCTGATCACCTGCTCCTCGGCGCGCACCTCGGAGCATAACAAGATCTTCCTCGACAGCATCCGCGCGGCCCTGACCGCCGATCCCGCCTGGCGCGACGGCTGGTTCCACGAACAGCCGGTGAAGGGCATCCGCGCCATGGGCCGCATCTATGCCGGCTGGGCGATCTCGCAGACCTTCTACCGCCAGCAGCTCTACAAGAGCCTCGGCTACGCGACGCTGGAGGATTTCCTGGTCCGCTTCTGGGAATGGACCTATGCGCGGCGCGACGCCAACGACCTCTATGCCCAGCTCGGCACCTGGTTCAACTCCGACATCAGCGCCAACGACCTCTACAAAGGCGATCTAGCGAAGGCACTGTCCGCCATCAAGGCCAAGGTGCTGCTGATGCCGGGCGAGACCGATCTGTATTTCCGCCCCGAGGATAACGCGCTGGAACTGCCGCACCTGAAACAGAGCGAGCTGCGGCCCATCCCCTCGATCTGGGGCCACCGGGCCGGCAACCCGTCGCAGAATCCGGAAGACGAGCGGTTCCTGGCGCAGGGCGTGCGCGACCTTCTCGCCGGCTAGCGGCGGTCCCGATCTCGGGCTATATCTGCCGCCATGACCTGGCTCTATCTCTTCCACGCGCTGGTGGCCGGCATGCTGGTGCCGGTGCAGACCGGCCTCAACGCCATGCTGGCGCGCCATGTCGGCGGGCCGGCAATGTCGGCGCTGATCTCCTTCCTGGTCGGCACGGTGGTGCTGGTCGCCTATCTCGTGGCGCTGCGCACGCCCGTGCCGGCCTGGAGCGCGCTGAGCGCTGCCCCTCTCTGGCTCTATCTCGGCGGCGTGGTGGGGGCGTTCTTCGTCACCTCCGCCACCCTGCTGGCCCCGAAGCTGGGCGCTGCGACCCTGCTGGCGCTGATCATCGCCGGCCAGATGATCGCCTCCGTGATCATCGACCATTACGGAATGCTGGGTTTTGCCCAGCATTCCGTCACCCACTGGAAACTCCTCGGCGTCGCCCTGCTGATCGCCGGCGTGGTGTTGATCCGGTATTATTGACCGGAACGCTTGCCGCCTTGTCCTTCGAGACGCCGCTTC
>NZ_LPXN01000083.1 GCF_001618175.1 Oceanibaculum pacificum
CTCCCCTGCCGGGGCGAGGGAAATCTCCTTATTTCCGCCGCTTCAGCATGCGCTTCAGCTCGCCCAGCCGGGCCGCGCCGGTGAGCTGGCAGGCGAGGCCGTAGACCAGGGCGCCCAGCAGCACCAGCACGGCGAGGCCGGCGGCGCGCAGGGCGGGGGGCTGGCCCAGCGTTGCGTCGTATAGCCACAGGCCGGGCAGCAATGCCGCCGCCATGACCAGACTGGCCGCCAGGATCCGCCAGGAGCGGCGGCGCAGGCGCTGGTCGGTCGTGAACATGCCGCGCCGGTGCAGGATCAGCCCCAGCAGCCCGGCATTCACCCAGGAGGCGACGGCGGTGGCCAGCGCCAGCCCGACATGGGCGATGACCTGCATCAGCGTGACCCCGATCACCAGATTCACCAGCATCGCGCCGACCGCCACCTTCACCGGCGTCGCCGTATCCTCGCGGGCGTAGAAGCCGGGGGCCAGCACCTTCACCAGCACATAGGCGGGCAGGCCGATGGCATAGGCCGCCAGCGCCAGCCCGGTCGCCCGTGCGTCTTGTGGCGTAAAGGCCCCGCGCTGGAACAGCACCTCGATGATCGGCACGGCCAACACCACCAGCCCGGCGGTCGCCGGCAGGGTCAGCAGCAGCGCCACCTCCAGCCCGCGATTCTGGCTGTCCGAGGCGCCCGCCGCGTCGCCGGTCTTCACCTGGCGCGACAGCAGCGGCAGCAGCGCCGTGCCGATGGCGATGCCGACCACGCCCAGCGGCAGCTGGTTCACCCGGTCGGCGTAGTAAAGATAGGAGATCGCGCCGGTCGGCAGCAGCGACGCCAGCAGCACGTCGACCATGAGATTGATCTGCATGACGCCGGCCCCCACGGCGGCCGGCAGGATCAGGCGGAACAGCTTGCGGATGTCCGGCGTCAGCCGCGGGCGCACCGGGCGCAGGCTCATGCCGGCCTGGTGGCAGGCGATCAGCAGCCAGGCGAATTGCACGATGCCGGCCACCACCACGCCCCAGGCCAGCGCGTGGCCCGGCGTCTCGGCATAGGGCACGCCGGCGAACAGCGCCAGGATCAGGCACAGATTCAGCATGATCGGCGCGGCCGCCATGGCGGCGAAACGGTCCATCGCGTTCAGCATGCCGCCCATGAGGGCGACGAAGGAGATCAGCGGCAGATAGGGGAAGGTGATGCGCGTCAGCTCCACCGCCAGGGCGAATTGCGCCGGATCGTCGGCGAAGCCGGGGGCGATGACATGCATCGCCCAGGGCATGATCAACTCCATCACCAGCAGGAAGCCCAGCATGATCGCCGCCATCACCGCCAGCGTGCGGTTGGCGAATTCCAGCGCCTCCTGCCGGCCCTGCGTCGCCAGCGTGCCGGAGAACATCGGGATGAAGGCGACCGAGAACGCGCCCTCGCCGCTCAGCCGGCGGAAGAAGTTCGGGAATTTGAAGGCGACGAAGAAGGCGTCGGCCACCGGCCCCGCGCCCAGATAGGCGGCGACGAGAATGTCCCGGGCGAAGCCGGCCAGCCGGCTCAGCATCGTATAGCCGCCGACGGTGGCGATATGGCGCAGCATCATGGCGGCGATTGTCTACCCGATGCGGGAGGGAAGGGCGATCCTATTCGGCGGCGCGGGCGGTGGGCTTGCGGCGTTTCTCCATGCTCTGCGCCGATCCCGGCTCGGCCAGGGCTCTCAGCAGGCTATCGCGGATGCCGGCCAGCTTCTGCGCATGCTCCACCTTCAGCCCGAACACGTCCTTCACATAGAACACGTCGATGGCCATCTCGCCATAGGTCGAGATCTTGGCGCTGGAGATTTGCAGCGACAGCTGGGTCAGCGCCCGGGTGACGTCGTACAGCAGGCCCGGCCGGTCGCGGCCGTTCAACTCGATCACCGTATGGGTGGCGCTGGCCTTGTTGTCGATCAGCACGCGCGGCGGCACCTTGAAGACGCGGGTTCGGCTGGGCACCGAGGCGACGCGCTTCAGCAATTCCTGCTTCGGCCGCAATTCGCCGGACATCGCCTTGTGGATCGCCGCCGACAGCTTGGCCAGCTTGGTCGGCTGGTCGAACGGGCCGTCGGTCGCGTCCTGCACCCAGAACACGTCCAGCGCCATGCCGTTCGCCATGGTGAAGATGCGGGCATCGACGATGCTGGCCCCGCCCACCGCCATGGCCCCGGCCAGGCGGCTGAACAGGCCGGGATGGTCGGGCGTGCAGATCGTCACCTCGGTCACGCCGCGATGCGCGTCGATGCGGGTGTCGATCAGCAGCGGCGCTTCCATCAGCGCGGCCTCGCGCATCAGCCGGGCATGGCGGGCGTGGCTGTCGGCATCGAACCCCAGCCAATAGGCTGTCGGCCCCAGCGCCAGATGGGCGTCGATGGCGGGCGGCTCCCAATCCGTCAGGGCGGCGCGGAGCGCGCTCTTGGCGGCTTCGGCGCGGGCGTTATTCTGCTGCCCGCTGGCCAGGGCCGCCTGCGACACCTCGCCCGACAGCACCTCATCGGCGCGGTAATACAGATCGCGCAGCAGGGCCGCCTTCCAATTGTTCCAGATTGCCGGGTTGGTCGCCCGCACATCGGCAACGGTCAGCACCAGCAGCAGGCGCAGCCGCTCCGGCGATTTGATGATCTCGCAGAAATCCTGGATCGTCTTCGGATCGCCAATGTCGCGCTTGAAGGCGAAGGCGGTGAACCAGAGATGGTTGCGCACCAGCCAGGCGACGGTCTCGGTCTCCTCGTCGCTCAGGCCGAAGCGCGGGCCCAGGCGCATCGCCACCTTCTCGCCCAGCGTGGAATGGTTGCCGCCGCGCCCCTTGGCGATGTCGTGCAGGAACAGCCCGACGAACAGCGCCCGGCGCGACAGCACCTTGTGGACGATCTCGCTGGCGACCGGCGCGATCTCGGCCAACTGCCCGGCCTCGATCTGGTGCAGGATGCCCATCGCCCGGATCGTATGCTCGTCGGTGGTGTAGACATGATACATGTCGAACTGCATCTGGGCGACGACGCGGCCGAAATCCGGGACGAAACGGCCCAGCACGCCGGCCTCGTTCATCAGCCGCAGCGCGCGTTCAGGCCCCTTGGGCGAACTGAGGATTTCCAGGAACAGCCGGTTCGCCTCGGCATCGGCGCGCAGCGAGGCATCGACGCGCCTCAAATTCTGCGCGATCAGCAGCAGCGCGTCGGGATGCACGTCGAGATCATGCGCCTGGGCGCTGTGGAACAGCCGGATGAAATTTACCGGGTCGGTGGCGAAGATATCCGGGCGCGGCACCGACAGGCGCTCCCCATCCAGCACGAAACCGTCATAGTTACGCTTACGGAACGGCATCGCGGGCAGGCGCAGCCGGGGACGGCGCTGGATTTTCGCCTCGATGGCGGCGCAGACGATGCGCGTCAGGTTTCCGACCTCCTTGGCGATCACGAAATAATGCTTCATGAAGCGCTCGACCGCGATGGTGCCGGCATGGTCGGTATAGCCCAGGCGGCGCGCCATCTCGGTCTGCACATCGAAGGTGATGCGCTCCTCCGCCCGGCCGGTCAGGTAGTGCAGGTGGCAGCGCAGCGTCCACAGAAAGTCCTGCGATTTGACGAAAGAGCGTTTCTCGGCCGACGTCATCACGCCGTCGCGCACCAGCTGGTCGATACTGTCCGCGCCATAGACGTATTTCGCGATCCAGAACAGCGTGTGCAGGTCGCGCAGGCCACCCTTGCCCTCCTTGATGTTCGGCTCCAGCACATAGCGCGAGCCGCCCATCTTGTCGTGCCGGGTGGATCTTTCCGTCAGTTTCGCCTCGACGAAATCCAGTGCCGTGCCCTGCACCACCTCGGCCTCGAAACGCTGTTCCAGCTCGTCATACAGCGCCTCGCTGCCCCAGATCGGGCGCGATTCCAGCATCGCCGTGCGGATCGTCACATCGCCGCGCGCCTGGCGCAGACACTCATCGATGGAGCGGGTGGAATGGCCGACCTTCAAGCCCAGGTCCCACAGCATGTAGAGCAGATATTCCACTACCTGCTCGCCGCGCGGGGTCTGCTTGTAGGGCAGCAGGAACAACAGATCGACATCGGAAAAGGGGGCCAGCTCGCCCCGGCCATAGCCGCCGACGGCGACCACCGCGATCTGCTCGCCCAGGGTAGGATTGCCGGCCGGGAAGACCCGCTCGGTGGTGAAGTCGGCCAGCACGCGGATCAGCTCGTCCATCACGAAGGCCAGGCTGCGCACCGTTTTCTCGCCAATGCGTTCGCCCGGCTTTTGCGCCATGAAGCGACGCTCGACCTCCTCGCGGCCATTGGCCAGCGCGTCGCGCAGCCGCGCCAGTACGCCGTTGCGCAGCTCGGTCTGGCTCAGATCCTGGCGTTCCGCCAGCCGCGCGATATCGCCCGCCAGCCGGGCGCTATCGAACAGGGCGGCGCGGTCGGCCAGCCCACTGCCGGCGCCGCGGCGGCGCGGCGCGGGCGTCGGGGCGGGCTTACCGGGAACGGCCTTGGCGAGAATCGATGACAGCATGCGGCGCTTCGCCCTTTCTCCGTGGCTTGGGCTACGGCTATAAGGATAGGCGACACGTTAAGCGATTTAAGGGCGTATCACCACGGCCCATCGCTTTATTCTCCTACGCGGGTTGTTCTCGTGACCGGGCATCCATCCAGCAGCGACATTCTAATCGTCGGCGGCGGCGTGATCGGCAGCGCCATCGCTTATTTCCTCGCCGCCTCCGGCCAGGCGGGCAAAATCACCGTGGTAGAACGCGATCCGACCTATGCCCGCGCCTCCACGCCGCTTTCGGCCGGCGGCATCCGCCAACAATTCTCCACGCCGGAAAATATCGAGATCGGCAAATTCGGGGCCGACTTCCTGAAGCGCGTGCCCGACCTGCTCGAAGTCGAGGGCGAGCGGCCGGACATTCATTTCGTCGAGGGCGGCTATCTGTTCCTGGCCAGCGAGGCGGGTCAGGGCATCTTGCGCCAGAATCACGCTACCCAGGCGGCGCACGGCGTCGATACCGCGCTGCTGGAGCCGGAAGCCCTTGCCGCGCGCTTTCCCTGGCTGAGCACGGACGGCATCGCGCTGGGCTGCCTGGGCCTGCGCAATGAGGGCTGGTTCGATCCCTTCACTCTGCTGCAAGCCTTCAAGCGCAAGGCGCGGTCGCTGGGCGTGACCTATCTGCAGGACGAGGTGGTCGGCATCGCCCGCGATGGGGCCAGAATCCAGGCGGCGATCCTGAAGATCGGCGGGGCCATCGGCTGCGGCACGCTGGTGAACGCCGCCGGCGCGCAGGGCGGCAGGCTGGCGGCGCTGGCCGGGGCGTTGCTGCCGGTCGCGCCGAAGAAACGCTTCGTCTATGTGTTCGACTGCCGCACGCCGATCGCCCCACTGGCCCCGCTGACCATCGACCCGTCGGGCGTCTATTTCCGGCCCGAGGGCAAGGGCTTCATCGGCGGCGTCTCCCCGCCGGAGGATCAGGATCCGGATTCCGACGATCTGGACGTCGAATACGGCCTGTTCGAGGAGATCGTCTGGCCGGCCCTGGCGGCCCGCGTGCCGGCCTTCGAGGCGATCAAGCTGACCGGAGCCTGGGCCGGTCATTACGATTACAATACGATCGATCAGAACGGCATTGTCGGCCGGCATCCGGAGATAACCAACCTGGTCTTCGCCAACGGTTTCTCCGGCCATGGGTTGCAGCAGAGCCCAGCGGTCGGCCGCGCCATCGCCGAGCTGCTGCTCGACGGGCGCTTCACCACCATCGACCTTACCCGCTTCGGCTTCGAACGCTTCGCCCGGAACGAACCGATCCTGGAGCTGAACGTGGTGTGACGGGGCGGTGCCGGGTCTCCCCTCACCCAGCTCCG
>NZ_LPXN01000084.1 GCF_001618175.1 Oceanibaculum pacificum
TATAGGGGTGCTGCGGGTTGCGCAATATCTGCTTGGCCTCGCCGAACTCCACCAGCTTGCCATACTGCATGACGGCGACACGGTCGGCGATCTCCGCCACCAGCGCCGGGCGGCCGAACTGGGCCAGCGGCCCCTTCAGCGCATAGAGCATCGACAGATCGAGCCGCGACCGGCCATCGGGCAGCGCCTCTAGGACGAAATCCAGCGCCCCGTCGAGGGTGGAGCGGCTGAGCCCGTCGCGCCCGCTGCCGACCACGCGGCCCTGCTGCGTGGAATCATCCAGCGTCACCTGCGCCGTGCCCCGGAAAGTCGCGCGCATCGGGCCGATGGCCACGGTGCATACGCCTTGCGCCCGGCCATCCTCGACCGGCCCGTCCAGGCTGGCGCCGGGGATGCAGGAAACCACGGTCGGGATATCGCGCAGCACCGGCCAGACCCGGTCCGCCGGCGCGTCCAGCACCAGGCTGCGCGACAGGCCGACGCCGTCCTTGACTTCCGTTACCGGCTCCGCCGGCCGGGTCACGGCGGTGGGGGCCACCGCCTCGACCGCCGCCGCCGAGACCGCCGCGCGCTGACGGCGCGGCAGGGGCGTCAGGCGCGCTGCCGGCGGATCGTTCGCCAGCACATCCTGGATCGCCGCGACGATGCCGGCATAGCCGGTGCAGCGGCAGATATTGCCCGACAGCTCGCGCCGGATGCGGGCTTCGTCGGCATCCGGCAGGCGGCGCACGATGTCGTAGCCGGTGGCCAGCATGCCGGGCGTGCAGAAGCCGCACTGCAAGCCGTGATGCCGGCTGAAGGCGGCGCGCAGCCGCGCCATCAGCGGATCGTCCTCGAACCCCTCCACGGTCTGCACGGACGCCCCGTCGCAGGCCACGGCGAAGGTGATGCAGGAGCGCACAGGGCGACCGTCGACATAGAGCGTGCAGGCCCCGCACACGCCCTGCTCGCAGCCCAGATGGGTGCCGGTCAGCAGGTGATCCTCGCGCAGGAAGTCGGCCAGATGGGTGCGCGGCTCGGCCGGCTTGGTGACCGGCGCGCCGTTCAGCGTCAGGGTGATCTCGTGCTGGCTCATCTTATTCTCCGTTCGCCTGGGCCAGCGCCCGTTCCAGGGCCGTCGCATGCAGGGCGAGCGCTTCCGGCGGCCAGCCGGGCAGGGCCTGTGCAACCGCGTCGCGGGGGCTCAGCCGCCCCTCGATCACCGCCTGCGACTCTGCCAGCACCAGCGGCTGGCGGCCGAGCGCGCCGAGGACGCAGCGATTGACGTGCTTCGCGGGATCGACCAGCACCGTGGCGCTGGCCTTGGCGAATTCGCCAATTTGCCGGCAGAATTTCCAATAGCCCCAGCGGGCATCCGGCCCCGGCTTCGGCACCTCGATGGCGACCAGCAGATCGCCCTCGCCCAGCGCCGTCGCAAAAGGTCCGGTAATGAAATCCGCCATGGCGATCTCGCGCCGGCCGGCCGGGCCGTCGATGATCGCCGTGGCATTCAGGCCGGTCATGACGATGGCCCAGTCGGCGGCCGGGTCGGCATGCGCCAGGCTGCCGCCCAGCGTGCCGCGGTTGCGCACCGCGCGGTAGGCGATACCCGCCGCCGCTTCGCGCAGCCAGCCGCCGGTCGGGTCCGGCGCCTCGCCATCCTCGATCTCGGCATGGGTGATCGCCGCCCCCAGCCTCAGGCCGGTGGCGGTTTCGGCGACGGCGCGCAGCTCCGGCAGCATGGCGATATCGACCAGCCGGCCAGGCCGCGCCAGACGCAGATTCAGCATCGGCCCCAGCGACTGGTTGCCGGCCATCGGCTTGACCCCGGCGGAAAGCGCCGCCTTGGCGTCGGCCAGCGAGTCGCCAGCCAGATAATCGAAAACGGCGGGCTTCATTCGGCGGCTGCCTTGCCCTGGGCCAGGGCGCGCAGCACGCGCTCCGGCGTCAGGGGTATCTGGTTGACCTCGGCGCCCAGCGACGCCAGCGCATCGTTCACCGCATTGGCTATGGCGGCCGGCGGGCCGATAGCGCCGCTCTCGCCGATGCCCTTCTGGCCGAAGCGGCTGATCGGCGACGGGGTTTCCATGTGCAGGATGCGGGTGCGCGGGATATCGGACGCCACCGGCAGATGATAATCCGCCAGGGTGGAGGCCAGCGGCTGGCCCGAGGAATCAAACTGCATCTCCTCGAACAGCGCGGTGCCGATGCCCTGTGCCAGCCCGCCCTGCACCTGGCCGTCAACGATCATCGGGTTGATCATGGTGCCGGCATCCTCGACGATCACGTAATCCAGCAGCTCGACATGGCCAAGCTGGAGATCGACGCTGACCACCACGGCGTGACAGGCATAGGAAAAGGTGCCGGTGTCGCGCACCGTCTTGTAACCTTCCGTCGCCTCCAGCCCGCGCGGGTCGACATCATCGGGCAGAAGCTGCGGCTTCTGATACCAGGTGCGCGCCACCTCCTCAATGGAGACCGCCGCGCTGCCTACCTTGGCGAAGCCGTCGGTCAGGATCACCTCCTCCGGCCGGGCCTGCAGCAGGTGGGCTGCGATGCGGCGGATGCGGTCGCCCAGCACGGCCGCCGCCGTGCCGACCGCGCCGCCGGCCATCACCGCGCAGCGCGAGCCCCAGGTGCCGGTGGAATAGGGCGTATAGGCGGTATCGCCATGCACCAGCTTAACTTTGGCTGGGTCGATGCCGATTTCCTCATGCGCGATCTGCGCCAGCGTGGTCTCCAGCCCCTGGCCGTGGCTGTGCACGCCGACGCGCAGCTCCAGCCCGCCATCGGGCGTGAGCCGCGCGGTCGCCTGCTCGAAGCCCGGCACCATCGGAATGCCCCAGCCGTGATAGACCGAGGTGCCATGCGCCCCCTGCTCGCAGAACAGCGAGAAGCCGACGCCGATGCGCTTGGCCCCCGACTGGTCCTTCTGCCGGGCGCGCACGCCGTCGATGTCGATGGCCTCCAGCGCGCGTTCCAGCGCCTGGGGATAGTCGCCGCTGTCGAAATATTTGTTGGTGATGTTGGTGAAGGGCATCTGGTCCGCCGTCACCAGATTGCGGCGGCGGATATCCTCCGCCGGCAGGCCCAGCTCGCGGGCGATAGCGTCCAGCAGCAGTTCCATGGCGAAGCACACGCCGGTGCGCGCCACGCCGCGATAGGGCAGGATCGGCGGCTTGTTGGTGGTCACCGCCCAGGTCTTGCAGCGAAAGCCGCGCATGCGGTACGGGCCGGGCAGGATGCTGGCAACCTGCGCCGCCTCCAGGCAGGCGGAAAACGGATAGATCGAATAGGCCCCGGAATCGACGATGGCCTGGCAATCCACCGCCAGCAGCTCGCCGTCCGGCCCGGCATAGCCGGTGATCTCGTAGGAATGCTCGCGGCAATTGGCATTGCCGGTCAGATGCTCGCGCCGGTCCTCGATCCAGCGGATCGGCCGGTCCAGCTTCATCGCCAACCAGCCGGCCACGACTTCCTCGGCCAGCAGGATGCCCTTATAGCCGAAGCCGCCGCCGACATCCGGCGCGACGATGCGCACCTGCCCCTGGTCCAGCCCCAGGCAATCGGCGATGCCGGTGCGCACGACATGCGGCATCTGGGTGGCGCTGTGGATGGTCAGCATCTCCAGATGCCGGTCCCACACCGCGACCAGCCCGCGCCCCTCCAGCGGGGCCATGCATTGCCGGGCGGTGCGGAAGCTGCGCGTCACCACCACGGCGGCGTCGCGCGCAGCGTCCTCGAAGCCGATATCGACCGTGGATTCCAGGAAGGCGTTCTCGTCCCAATGCTCGTGCAGCAGCGGCGCGTCGGCATCGCGCGCGCGGGTCATGTCGTGGACCGCCGGCAGCTCCTCGAAATCGATCTCGACCAGCTCGGCCAGATCCTCGGCCAGGGCGCGGTTCTCGGCCAGGCAGGCGGCGACCGGCTCGCCGACATGGCGTACCTTGCCCTGGGCCAGCACCGGCTGGGTCGAGCTGCGGAAACCGGGCAGGCCGGAATTGGCGCTGATGCCCTTCACCCCGGCCAGGTCGTCGATTGTGAAGACGCTGGCACCGCCCTCGGCGGGCTTGGTCACGCCGCGGATGCGGGCATGCGCCAGCGGGCTGCGCACAAAGGCCATCTCCAGCATGCCGGGCAGGCGCATATCGGCGATGAAACGGCCACGGCCGCGCAGATAGCGGTCATCCTCGCGCCGCAGCAGGCGTGCGCCGACGCCCTTGCCGGTCGCCTTCCCCTCGTTCCCCGTACTCATAGCGGCTCCTCCGACTTTGCGTCAAGACAAGCCCTCCCCATGCGGCCTTATTGGCCTTGACAGGCCGGGTCCACTGGCCCAGCTTTTTAAAAGAGTTTAAGTACAACATTCTGTATTACAACTTTTTTCGAAGGGCCCGGTTTGCCGCCTTTTCGGCGCTTCCGGCGTCGCGGCATTCAAGGAGGCGATCATGAGCGAGCGGCCCGCATTCGACACGCTGATCCTGAACGGCACGGTGATCGACCCCGCCGCCGGCCGGAACGGCCGCTTCGATATCGGCGTCACCGACGGGCGGATCGCCGCCATCGAGCCCGACCTTTCCGCCGCCCCGGCCAAGCAGCGCATCAACGCCGCCGGGCTGATGGTGCTGCCGGGCATGATCGACACCCACGCCCATGTCTACCAGCATGTCACCGGCCGCTTCGGGCTGAACCCGGACATGGTCGGCGTGCGCTCCGGCGTCACCACGGTGATCGACCAGGGCGGGCCGAGCTGCATGACCATCGGCGGCTTCCGCAATTTCATCGTCGAGCCGTCGGCCACGCGGGTGCTGTGCTACATCTCCAGCTACCTCGTCGGCGGGCTGGAAGGCCATCTCTACCCGGATTTGTACGGCCCGAACGGCGTGAATGTGGAGCATACGGTGCGCGCCGCGCGGCTGAATCTGGACATCGTGAAGGGCATCAAGGCGCATGCCGAGATCGGCGGACAGTCGCGCTGGGGCGTCGAGGTGATCAAGCTGGGCAAGCAGATCTCCCGCGAGCTGAAGCTGCCGCTCTACATCCATCTGGGCCAGCTCTGGCCGACCGCCGATTCAGCGCCGATTCCGGACCCGGACGAGCTGATCCGCGAGCTGATGCCGATCATCGAGGCCGGCGACATCCTGGCCCATCCCTTCACCCGCCATCCCGGCGGCTTCGTCTCCGAGACCGGCGCGGTGCATCCGCTGCTGCTGGAGGCGGTGCATCAGGGCGGGCTGCATGTCGATGTCGGCCATGGCTCGCATTTCAGCTTCGACGCGGCGCGCCGGGTGCTGGATGCCGGCATCGTGCCCTTCACGCTGGGCGCGGACATGCATGGCTATAACGTCCAGGTGCCGAACTCGAACGAGGAAACCGACCGCGACAGCAACCCGTTCTTCGGCGTCGCCCCGTTCAACCTGACCATCGCCATGACCGAGCTGCTGCATCTGGGCGTGCCGCTGGAGCAGGTGGTGGCCATGGTCACCTCCAACCCGGCGAAGCTGCTGGGCATGGAAGACCAGCTCGGCACGCTGCAGCCGGGCCGCGAGGCCGATATCAGCGTGCTGAAGATGGAGACCGGCCGCTTCAAGCTGTCCGACAATTCCGGCGCGGAAGTGATCAGCGAACAGCTGCTGCGCCCGGCCTTCTGCCTGCGCGCCGGCCGCCGCTTCGACGCCGATTCCTTCTTCGTCCCCGACGCCATCGCGGCCTGAGCCGCCGTTCTTACTGTCCCCGATTCATACCGCCACCCGTGTCCTTCGAGACGCCGC
>NZ_LPXN01000085.1 GCF_001618175.1 Oceanibaculum pacificum
CCGTCTCGAAGCATCGGGCGGTTTAATGCCGACACGGCGGCGACCGGTGCTATGATAATCCGGCGAAGATAAAGAGCGGGGGCGGGTTTGACGGATTACCGACCGTTGAAGGTTCGGGCGGAGAATGCCGAGGATATGGTGGTGATGGCCGCCTATCTGCAGGATGCCGTCGTGCCGGTCGAGGATATGGCGTTCCAGCCCGGCGACGAGACGATGCCCGGCGAGTTCGTGCTGGTCGCTCACCGGTTCCGCTGGGAGATGCTGGGCCCGCAGGAACAGCCTGTCGCCGGCGATCGCTATGAGCGCGTGCTGTGCGGCATCACCTTCCAGGGCGTCTATCGCGCCCGCCTGTCCGGCATCGACCGGCAGCGCGACCGCGGCGATTTTCTCGATTTGCTGACCGTGCGGGCGGCGGAGGGCGACGGGGCCGCGCATGTCGAGCTGATCTTCGCCGGCGACAAGGCGATCCGCCTGGAGGTCGCGCGCACCGACATCGTGGCCGAGGATTTCGGCGAGCCCTGGCCGACCATCTTCCGCCCGCATCATCCTGTCGAGGCGCGCTAGGCTTCCATGCGCGCCACCACCCGGGCCGTGGCGGTGCTGACCTTCGCGGTCGTGCTCAGCCAGTTCTTCCGCAGCTATCTCGCCGTTATAGCGCCCGAGGTGATGCAGGAGCTGAGCCTGACGCCGGCCATGTTCGGCTGGCTGTCCTCCACCTTTTTCCTGTCCTTCGCCGGCGCGCAGATTCCCGTCGGCATCGCCTTCGACCGGTTCGGCGTCGGCCGCCCGGTGACGGCGCTGCTGGGCCTTGGCGTGGTCAGCGCCGGGCTGATCGCCGTCACCCACAGCTATACGTTGGCCCTGGTGGCGCAGGCCGGGCTGGGGCTGGCCTGCGCGCCGCTGTTCATGGCGCTGGTCTATTACGCCTCGCACCATCTGCCGGAACAGCGCTTCGTGCAGACCATCACGCTGACCAGCGCCATCGGCACCGCCGGGGCCTTCATGGCGGCGGCCCCGCTGGGCTGGGCGACCTATCTGTTCGGCTGGCGCAGCGCGCTGGCGATGGCGGCGCTGCTGACCCTCGTGACCCTGCTGGGGGTCTGGCGCTTTGTCCGCGACGCCCGCCCAGCCGGCCAGGTGCCGGAATCGGCGGGCGAGACCGTGCGCGGCTGCCTGGCGCTGCTGCGCGTGCCGGCACTGTGGACGCTGATCCCGGCCTGCCTGGTGCTGGCGGCCGGCATTACCTTTCGCAACGCCTGGGGCGGCCCTTACCTGGCGGATGTCTACGCGATGGACGCGGTGCAGCGCGGCGAGGCGATGACGGTCGCCAGCCTGTGCGGGCTGCTGTCGGCCTTCGCCGTGCCGCTGCTGGTGCGGCGCTGGAACGCCAAGCGCATCGCCTCGATCTGGCTGGCCGTTTCGGTGCTGGCCGCCGCCGCGCTGACGGCGGTGCCGGATGGCGGCGTGGTCCCCAGCGTGGCGCTGATCGCGCTGCTGTTCACCATCGGCAATATCCACCCGCTGCTGATGGCCCAGGGCAAGAGCGTGCTGGACCCGGCGGTGCGCGGGCGCGGCTTCGGCCTGCTGAATTCCTTCGTCTTCCTGGGTTATGGCATCGCCGCCGCCGGCTTCGGGCGGATCGCAGAGGCCGCCGGCAATGCCGGCCTGCCGCCGGCCGGCATCTTCGCCTGGATCTTCGCCGCCGCCGCGCTGGCGCTGTTGCTGGGGCTGGTGCCCTATCTGTTCAGCCCCCATGGGGGGCAGCGCGGGGGGCAGCCGGGCGCGTGCTGAAGCGCCTCAGACCACCCGGCCGCGCGGCAGGGCGACGATCACGCGGGTGCCGGCTCCCTTGGCGCTGTCCAGCGTCAGCGTGCCATCATGCAGGGCGATCAGGTCGCGGCTGATCGGCAGGCCCAGCCCGGTGCCGCCCATATGCACGGTCATGCTGTCATGCACCTGCACGAAAGGCTCCACCGCGCGCGCGCATTCCTCCGGCGTCATGCCGGGGCCGGTATCGGCGACCCAGAAGCGCACCGCATCGGCGGTCTGGTCCCCGCCGACCATCACGCTGCCGCCGGGCGGGGTGAATTTCACCGCATTGGCGACCAGGTTGGTCAGCACCTGCTTCAGCCGCACCGGGTCGCCCCGCAGGACAGGATAGTGATCGGGGAACTGCATGGTCAGCGCAAGCTGCGCCTTGCTTGCATTGGCGGCGAACAGCCGCAGCACGCTGGTGGCGAGATTCGGCACGCTGACCGTCGTTTCGCGCAGCTGCATATGGCCAGCGCCGATCTTCGACATGTCCAGGATGTCCTCGATCAGCGACAAAAGCTGCGTGCCGCTGGCGTGGATATCCTCGGCATAGTCGAAATAGCGCGGATCGTCGGGGCCGTAGATCCGGTTGGCGATGATCTCCGAAAAGCCGATGATGGCGTTCAGCGGGGAGCGCAGCTCGTGGCTCATCACCGCCAGGAAGGTGCTTTTCGCCTCCGAGGCCGCCTCGGCGGCGATGCGGGCGGCCGCCAGCTCGGCGTCGGCCTTCACCCGGTCGGTGATGTCCTCGACCACACCTTCGTAGAACAAGGTCTGGCCATCAGGGCCGCGCACGGTCCAGGCTTTCTCCGACACCCAGATGCGCTCCCGGCTTTTCATCCGGTAGACCTGGGAGACGAAATCCCGCACCGATTGCTGCTGCGCCATCAGCCGGTGGAACTCCGCCCGGCGGCCCGGATCGACATACCATTCATTGCCGTTGTGCCGCAGATCCTCCAGCATTTCGGCTTCGCTGGCATAGCCGTTCAGGATCGCCAGCGCCGGGTTGGCGCGCACCAGCCGGCCATCCAGCGCCGAGCGATACAGCCCGACATTGGCATTCTCGAAAATGGACTGGTAATCGGCGTCGATCGGCCGCAAGGCTTCGGTCGCCTTGGGATTGCTCTCCGATGGGGCGGAGCGGTCTGACGAAGTCACCCGACGGATACTCGTTATGCTGTTGCAGTGCGATTTATATAAATGTTCCGCCGCCGCGCGCGATAGCCTGAAATCGTTACGGCCGGAATTGCCGCAGCCCGTTGACTCTTCGGCCCGCAGCGCCTAGGTCAAGCGGTCCCTTGCCGTCGGCGCAATCCGTGCGCTTTTTTGGAAGACTCATCATGTCCGCGAACGCGAATGACAGGCTGGTCCTCGCCCTGCCCAAGGGCCGCATCCTCAAGGAAGTGATGCCGCTGGTCCGCCATGCCGGCATCGAGCCGGAGGCGGCGTTCGAGGACGAGCATTCGCGCCAGCTCACCTTCGCCACCAACCGGCCGGAAGTCAGCATCATCCGCGTGCGCAGCTTCGATGTCGCCACCTTTGTCGCCTTCGGGGCGGCGCATATCGGCGTGGCCGGCAGCGACGTGCTGATGGAATTCACCTATCCGGAAATCTATTCGCCGCTCGATCTGGGCATCGGCAAGTGCCGCCTGTCGGTGGCCGAGCCGGCGGACCTGGCCGGGCGCGACGATCCTCAGCGCTGGAGCCATGTGCGCGTGGCGACGAAATATCCCGAGATCACCCGCCGCCATTTCGCCGCGCGTGGGGTGCAGGCGGAATGCATCAAGCTGAACGGCGCGATGGAGCTGGCCCCCAGCCTGGGGCTGTGCCGGCGCATCGTCGATCTGGTCTCCACCGGCTCGACCCTGAAGGCGAACGGGCTGGTCGAGATCGAGCGGATCGCGGAGATATCCTCGCGTCTCGCCGTCAATCGCTCGGCGCTAAAAACCCGGCCGGAGCAGGTCGGCTACTGGATCGACCGGTTCCGCGACGCCGCGGCGGAGATGGCCAATGCCGCGTAGGATGAATGCCGCCGCCGCCGGCTTCGAGCAGGAATTCGCCGCCTTCCTGGCCGAAAATCGCGACAATGGCGTCGATGTCGTCGGCGTGGTCACGGATATCCTGAAGCGCGTGCGCGCCGAGGGCGATGCCGCCGTGCTGGCCTATACGCGGAAATTCGACCGTGTCACCCTGACCGCCGAAACCATGCGCGTCACCGCCGCCGAGGTGGATGCCGCCTTCGCCGCCTGCGACGCCAAGCAGATCGAGGCGCTGAAGATCGCCGCCGCGCGCATCGAATCCTTCCATCGCCGGCAGGTACCGGAAGGCTTCGGCTACAGCGACGCCGAGGGGGTGGAGCTGGGGCTGCGCTGGACATCGGTATCGGCGGTCGGGCTGTATGTGCCCGGCGGGCTGGCGGCCTATCCCAGCTCGGTGCTGATGAACGCCATGCCGGCCAAGGTGGCGGGCGTGCCGCGCATCGTGATGACCGTGCCGACGCCGGACGGGGCGTTGAATCCGCTGGTGCTGGCCGCCGCCAAGCTGGCCGGCGTGACGGAAATCTATCGTCTGGGCGGCGCGCAGGCGGTCGGCGCGCTGGCCTATGGCACCCAGACCATCCAGCCGGTCGACAAGATCGTCGGCCCCGGCAACGCCTATGTGGCGGAGGCCAAGCGCCAGGTGTTCGGCACGGTGGGCATCGATTCCATCGCCGGCCCGTCGGAAATCCTGGTCGTCGCCGACAAGGATAACGACCCCGACTGGATCGCCGCCGACCTGCTCAGCCAGGCCGAACATTCCGACGATGCGCAATCGGTGCTGATCACTGACGATACGCTGTTCGCCGATGCCGTCGCGGCGGCCGTCGAGCGGCAATTGGCCGAACTGCCGCGCGGCGAGATCGCGGCGCTGAGCTGGAGGAATTACGGCGCCATCGTCACCGTGACGGCCCTGGCCGACGCCGTGCCGCTGGTCGACCGCATAGCACCCGAGCATCTGGAACTGGCGGTGGCCGATCCCGACGCGCTGTCGGCGAAAATCCGCAATGCCGGGGCGATCTTCCTGGGCCGCCATACGCCCGAGGCCATCGGCGATTACGTTGCCGGGCCGAACCATGTGCTGCCGACATCGCGCACGGCGCGTTTCTCGTCCGGCCTGGGTGTGCATGACTTCATGAAGCGCAGCACGCTGATCCGCTGCGACGCCGCCAGCCTGGGCCGCATCGGCCCGGCCGCCATTACCCTGGCCGAGGCCGAGGGGCTCGACGCCCATGCCCGCTCCGTTGCCGTGAGGCTGGGCCAGCCGCAGGGCGCCTGAGGCTTGGCCGGCGCGCCGGAGGGCGATAGCAACCGACGCCTCGTCAGGATCGTGCTTGACGAGCGCACGGTGGTGCGCCGCAGCCCGGAGGTCGAGCATGAGCGGGCAGTGGCGATCTACGATCTGCTGGAGGAGAACAGCTTCGCGCCGGCTGGTCACGAAGGCGGACCGTATCATCTGATCCTGTCGATCGAGGATAACCGCCTGGTGATGAATATTCGCACCACCGCCGAGGCGCCGGTGGCGGAGGTGCAACTGCCGATCGCCTCTTTCCGGCGCATCGTGAAGGATTATTTCACGATCTGCGAAAGCTATTACCAGGCCATCCGCCGCGCCACGCCGTCGCAGATCGAGGCCATCGACATGGGCCGGCGCGGCCTGCACAACGAAGGCTCCGAATTGCTGCGCGAGAGGCTGTCGGGCAAGGTCGAGATCGACTTCAAGACCGCCCGCCGGCTCTTCACCCTCATCTGCGTCCTGCATATCAGGGGGTGAGGCGCATGGCGATTGCGATTGGCATCGGCCTTGAGCCGTCTCCCCTCACCCAGCTCCG
>NZ_LPXN01000086.1 GCF_001618175.1 Oceanibaculum pacificum
CGGGTCAAGCCCGAGGGTGACGAGAGGAGTATTATTCAGGCTGAATGCCTATAGCGGATGGTCGTCGTGGCCGAGCTGGTCCTCGGCGACCTTCTTGCCGGATTCGCGGATGGTGCGGTTGGCGAGGATCAGCACGCCAAGCAGCAGGAACAGGCCCAGCCCCAGCATGTAGGGCAGGGTCGGGTCGATCTTGTAGAGCGGCATGGCGACGATGGGCGACAGCAGATGGCCGGCCGCACCCGTCGCCCCGGTCAGCCCGGCGACCGAGCCCTGCTCGTCCTGCCGCACGGCCAGCGAGGCGGCGGCGGCGATGCCCGGTCGCCCCAGCCCGAAGGCCAGGCCGGAGATCACCAGCGCGAACACCAGCGGCCCGTAACTGTCCGCCAGCAGGAAGATCACATAGGCGACGACGCCGATGATGCAGCCGATGCGCATCAGGAACTGAGCCGACGGATTCAGGCGCGGAATCACGACGAGCTGCGCCAGCACGGCGGCCATGGCCGAGGCCATCAGCCCGATGCCGACATATTGCACCGTCTCTTCCGCGCCCAGCTTCAGCACATCCATGAAATAGAAGGCGGCGGTCTGCATGGTCAGCGCCTGCACCGTGCCGATGATGGTGCCGGCGACCAGGAAGGGTAGCACCCGCTTATCGAACGGGCTGAGGCGTGGGCGGGCGCTCTGATCCTTCGGGCGGGTCTGCTCCGGCAGCATGAAATAGACCGCGACGGCGCTGGCGAAGGCCATTGCCGCAACGCCGTAGAACGGGGCCAGCAGGCCGAACACCACCAGGGCCGCGCCCACGCCCGGCCCCACGGTCACGCCCAGGCTGAAGGCGGCGTTGATCGCGGCGACCGATTTCACCCGCTCCGCCCGCGTGGTCCGGTCGGCGACATAGGCCTGCGCCGCGGCGATGGTGCCGGCCCCCAGCCCGCCATAGATCGAGCGTGTCAGCAGCATCGCCGGATAGGCCACGCCCATGCCGATCCAGCCCCACATATCGAGCTGCACGACGAGGCCGAAGGTCAGGGTGGAGACGGCATAGGCGATCACGCCCAGCAGGATCACCGGCCGCCGACCCCAGATATCGCTGCGCCGGCCCAGGAAGGGCGCGCAGAACACCCACAGGATCGCCGAGATCATGAAGATCGAGCCGACCTGGAATTCGCTGAGGCCAAGCTGCCGGGCGATCGGCGGCAGATTCGCGAACATCAGCGACTGTCCCATGCCGAGACAGAGCAGGCTGACGAACAGCAGCTTGAAGGCGCGCTTGCGGGTCTCCGGGCTGGAGGGCTGCGGTGTGCCGTCGTCGAGGCTCATGCGCCGTTGCCTTTCATCCGGATCAGCAGGATGCCGACGATCACCAGCGCCATGCCGATCATCGCCGACAGGCCGAAACGCTCGTCGAAGATCAGCCAGGCCAGCGCCGCCGTTGTCGGCGGCACCAGGTAGAACAGGCTGGCGACCTGCGAAGCCGCGCCCCGCTTGATCATCAGATAAAACAGCGTCGTCGCCCCGATGGAGAGCGGGATCGTCAGCCACAGCAGGGCGAAGACCAGCTCGCCGGTCCAGACGATCTCGTTGGTCTCGAACAGCAGCGCGCCCAGGCCGAACACCAGCGCCACCGGCACGCACTGCACCAGCATGCCGGAAAGCACATCGACGCCCTGGCAGTATTTCTTCTGATAGAGCGTGCCGATGGTGATGCCGACCAGGCTGCCGACGGCGAAGAAGGCCGGCCAGGCCGCCCCGCCAGGGCCGATCTTCTCGATGATCACGGCGGCGACGCCGGCCATGCCGAAGGCGAGTCCCAGCCATTGCCGGCGCGTCACCCGTTCGCCCAGCACCGGGCCGGCCAGTGCCGCGGTCAGGATCGGCTGGGTGCTGACGATCAGCGCCGCAACGCCGGCCTGCACGCCCTGATGGATGGCGATGAACACGCCGCCCAGATAGAAGGCCTGGATCAGCACGCCGGACAGCGCGATATGCTTCAGCTTGGCGCGCGGCGGCCAGTCGGCGCGGAAGAACAGCACCAGCGGCACCATCAGCGCTGTCAGCAGCACGAAGCGCAGGAACAGGAAGGTCAGCGGCTCGATATAGGGCAGCCCCAGCTTCGCCCCGATGAAGCCCGTGCTCCACAGCCCGACGAACACGGCCGGCATTACCGCCAGCCAGGCGGTCTGGGCACGGTCGGACAGGTTTCTGGGGGACGGGGGCGGCGCGGACATGCGTTTGTCCTACGTCCCGCCCGCCGGCCTCACAACTGCGATTTCGGCGGCCCAGCCCTGTGTGCGGCGGCTTTCCGTCACCTGTGATGGGGGAGGGCGCCTGGGGAGACTAAAATACTTTCCCCGGAAACGGGTGCTCGCCGGTCCTGGTTTCCACCTCGACGACCCAGAGGTCCGGGTCGCGCTGGACGGCGCGCTCGATATAGGCGTCGGCCTGGGCATCGTCGACCAGCGCGCCGTCGAAGGCGGCGAGCCAGCCCAGATTGCCGTCCATGTCGCGGGCCTGGCTCAGCACCTGGCAGCCCTGCTCCAGCCGGTTTATCCGCAGGATCACCGTGGCCCCGGCCTCCGCGCCCTTGCGCAGCACATAGGCGGGGATGTTCTGCGTTATGCATTGGCGTATATGGGCCTTGACCCAAATCCCCGTGGCCAAGCGCGGTTCGTCCATCCTAGACTGCCTTCCCGAAAACGGTCGCGATCCTCAGCCCTCCCATAGCACGGAACCGGGCGGCGGGGCTGGACAAGAACCGTGTCTCGTGGAAGGAAAGGTGTCCATGGCGTTTACATCCCACGATATCGAGCAGATCGCCGCGCGCATTCCCGATGGCGCGAAGATCGCCCTGCCGCCGGATTATTCCGGCTGCGCCATGGCGGTCATCCGCGCGCTGATCCGGCGCGGCGCGAAGAACCTGCATATCGTCGGCGTGCCCTCGGTTGGCCTGCAGGGCGACATGCTGATCGGCGCCGGCTGCGTCGCGACGCTGGAAACCGCCGCCGTCACCATGGGCGAGCTGGGCATCGCGCCGCGCTTCATCAACGCCGCCAAGCAGGGCTCGATCAAGCTGCTGGACGGCACCTGTCCGGCCATTCATGCCGGCTTGCAGGCGGCCGAGAAGGGCATTCCCTACATGCCCCTGCGCGGCCTATTGGGCAGCGACCTGCTGGAGCATCGCGAGGACTGGAAGCGCGGCGAGAACCCGTTCGGCGAGGATGACCCGCTGGTGCTGATCCCGGCGATCAAGCCGGACGTGGCGCTGTTCCACGTCGCCAAGGCCGACCGCAAGGGCAATGCCTGGATCGGCGTGCGGCGCGAGCTGATGCTGATGGCGCATGCCGCGAAACAGACCTTCATCACCGCCGAGGAGATTGTGGACGAGGATCTGCTGGCCGACGAGATCGTCGCCGCCGGCACCATCCCCGGCCTCTATGTGACGGCTGTGGCGGAGGCGAAGCAGGGCGCCTGGCCGGTCGGGCTGGGCGGTCGCTACGCCCCCGATGCCGCGCATATCGCGCATTATTACGAGCAGGCGCGCAGCGATGACGGGTTCCAGCGCTATCTCGCCGACCATGTCCATGCGCCGAAGGCGGCGGAGTGAGCCGATGACCGATTGTAAACCCGAAGAGCTGCTGATCGCTTCCATCGCCGACATGCTGACCGGGCTGCGGCATGTCGCGGTCGGCAATTCCTCGCCGATTCCGGGGGCGGCCGCCTTGCTGACCCGCGCGCGTTCCAAGGGCGAGCTGCGCGTCTCGCTGCTCGGCAGCCGCAAGCACACCGCCTTCACCGATGGCGGCAAGGAGCTTTTCGACTGCGCCGCCGAGGGGCGCATTGATGCCTTCTTCCTGGGCGGCGGGCAGATCGACGGCGAGGCCAATATCAACCTGGTCGGCATCGGCGATTATCCGCAGACCAAGGTGCGGTTCCCCGGCTCCTTCGGCTCGGCCTATCTGTATTTCCTGATCCCGCGCGTCATCCTGTTCCGTGAGGAGCATACTGACCGCGTGCTGGTGCCGAAGGTGGATTTCATCAGCGCGCCAGGCACCAGCCCGGCCAATGTGTACCGCCCCGGCGGGCCGCACGCGCTGGTCACCGGCCGCTGCATCTTCGACTTCGACAAGGCTGCCAAGCGCTTCACCCTGCGCAGCGTGCATCCCGGCCATACGGTGCAGGAGATCCGCGAGAATACCGGCTTCGATTTCGACGAGCCGGCCAAGGTGCCGGAAACGCCGACGCCCGATGCCGGGACGCTGGCGCTGATCCGCGGCCGGATTGGCGAGGAGATCGCTGAGACCTACCCGGCTTTCGCGGCCCGCGTCTTCGCCGCCGCCTGATTTTCAACATAAGGGAGAAAACGAGCATGGCGGAAACCGCCACCCCGGCCGCTGCATCCAAGGGTGCGCTGGCCGGCCTGAAAGTGATCGACCTGACTCGCGTGCTGGGCGGCCCCTACGGCACCCAGATACTGGGCGACCACGGGGCGGAGATCGTGAAGATCGAGCCGCCGCAGGGCGACGAGGTGCGCGACTGGGGCCCGCCCTTCCTGGAGGAGGACGCCTCCTACTTCATCGGCGTGAACCGCAACAAGCGCTCGGTCGGTCTCGATCTGTCCAAGCCGGAGGGCCGGGAGGTGCTGCTGCGCCTGCTCGACGGGGCGGACGTGCTGATCGAGAATTACAAGCCGGGCACCATGGAGCGTTGGGGCCTGGGCTATCACGAGGTGCTGTCGAAGCGCTTCCCGACGCTGATCCATTGCCGCATCAGCGGCTTCGGCGCGGACGGGCCGCTGGGCGGTTTTCCCGGCTATGACGCCGTGATCCAGGCGATGGCCGGCATGTTCTCGATCAACGGCACGCCGGAAGCCGGGCCGACGCGCATCGGCATCCCGCTGGTCGATCTGGGCACGGGCCTGTATTCTGCGCTCGGCATCATGATGGCGCTGTTCGAACGGCAAAGCTCCGGCCAGGGCCAGTATATCGACATGACGCTGTATGATTCGGCCATCGCGCTGCTGCATCCGCAGGCGGCCAATTACTTCCTGTCGGGCAAGACGCCGGTGCTGACCGGCAACGCGCATCCCAACATCACGCCCTACGACAAGTTCGCCACCAAGACTGGAGAGGTCTTCCTGGCCATCGGCAATAACCGCGCCTTCGAGCGGCTGTGCACCGAGATCGGCTGCCCGGCGCTGCTGGAGGATCCGCGCTTCGTCAGCAACGCCACGCGCAACGAGAATCGCGCGGCGCTGCGCGTCGAGCTGGAGGTGGCGCTGGCGGATGTCGATGGGGTGGCGCTGTGCACGCGGCTGCTGGAGATCGGCGTGCCGGCCGGCCCGGTGCTCGATGTGAAGCAGGTGTTCGACGCGCCGCACACCCAGCACCGCAAGATGGACGAGCGCCATGGCGACTATCGCGCCTTCGGCATCCCGGTGAAGCTGAGCCGCACGCCAGGCAGCGTGCGCCGCCTGCCGCCGAAATTCAGTCAGCACACACAGGAGGTTCTGGCCGAGGCCGGCTTCTCCGCCGCCGAGATCGAGGCCCTGCGCAAGGCCGACGTGCTGGTGGAGAAGCGCCGGAAGTAGGGCGGCGGCGGTGCATAGCTAGGCTCTTTGCTGCACCCCACTCAGACCGTCACCCCCGGCCTTGTGCCGGGGGTCCACG
>NZ_LPXN01000087.1 GCF_001618175.1 Oceanibaculum pacificum
AAGGCTGGGTGAGGGGAGACCTGGGTGAGGGGAGACCCGGATGAAGCAAGACCGGCCCGCAGCGACGCCTCGCCTCGGCTTTGTCGATCTGCTATGAACGGGCGCTCATTTTCAGACGGAGGAAGTCGATGCATCCCAAGGGTCATGTGGCGCTGGTCACCGGCGGCGGGTCGGGGCTGGGGGCGGCGACGGCGCGGCTGCTGGCGAAGCAGGGGGCGACGGTCGCGGTTCTCGACGTGAATGCCGAGGCCGCCGCCGCGGTCGCCCAGGAGGTCGGCGGCATCGCGGTCGCCTGCGACGTGTCCAGCGCGGACAGCGGCGAGAAGGCGGTGGCGGAAGTCGTCGCCAAGCTGGGGGCGCCGCGCATGGTGGTGAATTGCGCCGGCATCGTGCGCGGCGCGCGCATCGTCGGCAAGGACGGCCCGTCCGACCTGGACACCTTCCGCAAGGTGATCGAGGTCAATCTGATCGGCACCTACAACATCATCCGCCTGACGGCGGCCGAGATGGCGAAGCTGGAGCCGCTGGAAGATGGCGAGCGCGGCGTGATCACCATGACCTCCTCGGTCGCGGCGTTCGACGGGCAGATCGGCCAGGCGGCCTATTCCGCCTCCAAGGGCGGCATCGCCGGGCTGGTGCTGCCGGCGGCGCGCGACCTGGCGCGCAGCGGCATCCGCGTGATGGCGATTGCACCCGGCCTGTTCCAGACGCCGATGATGGCCAGCCTGCCGCCCGAGGTGCAGGACAGCCTGGGCAAGTCCACGCCGTTCCCGCAGCGCCTCGGCACGGCCGAGGAATACGCCGACCTGGTGCTGGCCATCGTCACCAATGTCATGCTGAACGGCGAGACCATCCGCCTGGACGGCGCGGTGCGGCTGGCCCCGCGCTGAGGCTTTGCGAATGAAAAGCCGAAAGGGGCTTCCGGTTTCGGCCGGAAGCCTTTTTCTTACGAAGCATTAATTTGCCGAAACCGGTCGTGCGCCCTTACTATCCTGCAATCGTCTAATAAATCGGGGGGTAATGTCATGACCAGCCAGGCTTATGAGCAGCTTAAATCCATCGTCGCGTCGAACCCGGCGCATAAGCAAAAACTCGCTGGGGTGACGGAAATCGGCGACGCCGCCGAGGCGCTGGCCGGCATCGCCGCCGCCAACGGCATTTCGATCACGGCCGAGCAGATCAAGCAGCAGATGGCCGCCGGCAGCGAGGGCCGGCCCGACGACGCGCTGGACGACGAGGCCCTGGAAGCCGTCTCCGGCGGCGGTTCGCCCTACTGCATGTTCACCAAGGGCTGCTACTGCTTCTTCACCAAGTGAGGGATGGGGGATATGAGCGCTGAATTCGAGAAGCTGAAGCTTCTGGTCAAGTCGGACGAGGCCTATCTGGAGACGCTTTCCGGCCTCAGCGATGTCGGCGACGTGGCCGAGGCGCTGGCGGTGCTGGGCCGTGAGAACGGCATCCGGATTTCCGCCGAGGAGATCAAGCGGCAGATGACCGCCAACGACAATGCCCGCCCGGACGACGAGCTGGACGACGCGGCGCTGGAAGCCGTCTCCGGCGGCGGTTCGCCCTACTGCATGGGCACCAATGGCTGCTACTGCATGTGCACCGGCAAGTTCACCGACAATTGGTTCTAATCTTGCGGTGACGCCAAAGCCGGCTTTCTTCTCGATCCTTCGGCCGCCGCTCGATCACGCTCTGGGCCGCTTCCGGGCGGCGGCGGAAGCGGCCTGCCTGCCGGCGGATGCGCTGGTCGCCGGGTTGGAGCCGGCGCTGGCCAGGCGGCTGTCGATCATCGCCGGGCCGACCTTGTTCGAGGCGTTCGCGCCCCGCCGCCCGACCCCGCCGCCGCTGGCCGCCCTGCTGGACGAAACCCCGGCGGCGGTGCCCCGCGCCGCCTATGATGCTTTCGCCGCCGACATGGCGGCAGGCGGGCTGGAGCGGCTGCTGGCGGCGCATCCGGGCCTGGCCCGCTCCATCGACATTCTGCTCGCCCACACGCTGGATGCGGCGCTGGAGATGGCGGTGCGGCTGCGCGACGACAGCGCCGCTCTGGCCGCCTTCGTGCCCGGCTGGTCTGCCGGCGTGCCGGCGCTGGCGGCGGTGGAGTTCGGCCTGTCCGATCCGCATGCCGAGGGCCGCAGCGTCGCTGGCCTTCGCTTCGCCGATGGCGCGAGACTGGCCTACAAGCCGCGCTCGCTGGCGGTCGAGGCGGGGTTCGAACGGCTGGTCCGCTGGCTGGGCGCGCGCGATGCCGGCCTGCCGGACCAGCGCCTGCCGCGCCTGCTGGATCGCGGCCAGCATGGCTGGATGGAATGGGTAGAGCCGGCCGAGTGCAGCACCGCCGGGGAGGTGGACGATTTCTACCGCCGTCTCGGCGTGCTGGCGGCGTGCCTGCGGCTGCTGCGCGGCACCGACATCCATTCGGAGAATCTGATCGCCGCCGGGGCCTATCCCGTCATGGTCGATCTGGAATGCCTGTTCGCGCCCGATCTGGGGCCGGGCTGGCTGCACCGGCTGCACGATCTGCCGGCCTATATGGAAAGCGGGCTGCTGCCTTTCCTGGTGCCGATGGGGCCGGGGCAGTGGCGCAATATGGGCAGCGGCGGCCCCCCCCTGCCGCCGGTCGCGGTGCCGGATTTCGGCTTCCGCCATGCCGGCGCCGACTGGATGGACCGCGCCACGGTCACCAGCCGGCCCGACGAACGCAATCTGCCCCGGCTGGACGGGGTGGAGCAGGATATCCGCGCCCATGCGCCCGCCCTGGTCGAGGCCTATCGCCGGGCGCTGGCGGCGGTGCTGGCGGACCGGGAGAATTTCCTGTCGGCGGACGGGCCGCTGGCTGGCTTCGCGGATGCCCGCTGCCGCTATGTCGCCCTGCCGACCGAATCCTATCGCCGGCTGCTGGTGCGGCTGCACGAGCCGGACATGACCGCCGCGCCGGACGCGCTGGACCGCCAGGCGGCGCGCATCGACCGGCCGAGCGTCGGCCTGGCGACGGCGGATTGGCGGCGGCTGCTGGCGGCGGAGAAGGCGGCGCTGGGGCGGCTCGACGTGCCGGCCTTTCTGTATCGCCCCGGCGATGCGGCGCTGGCGGAGGCCGGCGGGGCCGCCATCGGACCGCTCTCCGCCCTGCCGCCGCTGGAGACCGCCCGCCAGGCGGTGCGCGACCTGTCGTCCGCGCATATCGAGCGCGAGGCGGCGGTGCTGGACCGTATCTTCGCGCCCGCCCGGCCGGTATCGGCCGACGATCCGCTGACCGGCATTCTGGACTGGATCGCCAGCCGCGCGGTGCCGCGCGCCGAGGGTGGCGTAGACTGGGTGCGGCCCTATGAGGAGCCGCCGATCACCTTCCGCATCGCCGGGCACGGGCTGTATCACGGCACGGCGGGCATCGCCGTCGTGCTGGCGGCGGCGGCCCGGCGGCGCGGCCGGGCCGATTGGGCCGCTCTCGCCCGCCGCGCCCTGCTGCCGCTGCGCCATCTGGCGCGCGACGAAACGGCAACGGATCTGGGGCTGGCCCTCGGCCTCGGCCATGCGGTCGGCGTCGGCGGCATGATCGCCGCGCTGTGCTGGTCCGCCGATCCGCTGGACGATCCGGCGTGCGTCGCCGACGCCCTGGATCTGGCCGGCAAGCTCGGCGCGCCGGATCGGGCGGTGGCGTTCGATTTCTATGACGGCATCGCCGGGCTGCTGCCGGCCCTGCATCTGCTGCACCAGCGGACCGGCGATGCCGGCCTGCCGGCGCTGATGGCGGACTGGACCGACCGGCTGCTGGCCCTGTCGGTCGAGGAAGAGGGGATGCGCCTGTGGAAACCGCGGCGCGGCAAGCCGGTGGCCGGCCTCGCGCACGGCCAGGCCGGCATGGCGGTGGCGCTGGCCTGCGCCTTCGACACGACCGGGCGGGACCGCTATCTCGACGCTGCCGCTCAGGCGCTGCTGTGGGAGGACCGGCTGTATGCGGACGGCAACTGGCCCGATCCCGCCGGCCGCCGGCCGGTGACCGCCTGGTGCCATGGCGCGCCGGGCATCGCCCTGTCGCGCCGCGCGCTGCTGCGCCTGGCGCCCGACGCCTTCGCGCCTCGCCGGGCGGAGCTGGCGGCGGCGCTACGCACCACGGCCGCGCATCCGACGGACGGGCCGGGCGATCTGTGCTGCGGGCTGGCCGGCCGCCTGCTGGCGCTGGAGGGCGAGGCGCTGCATGCGCCTGCCTTGGCGCGCTGGCGGGCCGGCGATTACGGCTTGTGGAGCGACAGGCTGCCGGTGGCGTTTCGCGATCCCTGCCTGTTCAAGGGCCTGGCCGGCATCGCGCTGGCGCTGCTGCGGATCGAAGCGCCGGAGGCCGTGCCGCCGGTGCTGCTGCCTGTGTCCTTGGCCACCTGACCAGTCCACCGTTGCGTTGCGGCCAGAGGACGCTTATGTAACGGCCCATGTCAGCCGTACAGCCCTTGATCGATCAAATCTGGAAGCCGGAGCCCGTGGCCCCGGCCGTTCCGCTTGCCATTCGCACCAACCTCGTCGGCATGGACCGCGCCGAGATGGCGGCCGCCTTCGCGGAAATGGGCCTGCCCGCCTTCCGCATGAAGCAGGTGTGGAACTGGGTCTATCATCGCGGCGTCACCGATTTCGAGGCGATGACCAACATCGCCAAGGAGCTGCGCGGCCGGCTGGCCGAGAATTTCCGCATCGCCCGCCCGACCGTGGTGACCGAGCAGAAATCCACCGACGGCACCATCAAATGGCTGCTCCGCTTCGAGGATGGCAACGAGGTCGAGACCGTGTTCATCCCGGAGGAGGATCGCGGCACGCTGTGCGTTTCCTCCCAGGTGGGCTGCACGCTGACCTGCAAATTCTGCCACACCGGCACGCAGCGCTGGGTGCGCAATCTGGGGCCCGCCGAGATTGTCGGCCAGGTGATGCTGGCGCGCGACAAGCTGGGCGAATGGCCGGCCAGCATGGAAGGGCGCAACTTCACCAACATCGTCATGATGGGCATGGGCGAGCCGCTGTATAATTACGACAATGTGGCCAAGGCCCTGAAGATCATCATGGATGGCGAGGGCGTGGCGCTGTCCAGGCGCAAGATCACCCTGTCGACCGCCGGCGTGGTGCCGGCGATGCAGAAATGCGGCGAGGAGCTGGGCGTCAACCTGGCCGTCTCGCTGCATGCGGTGACCGACGAGGTGCGCGACGTCATCGTGCCGCTGAACCGCAAATACAAGATCGCCGAGCTGATCCAGGCCTGCCGCGACTATCCCGGCGCCTCGAACGCCCGGCGCATCACCTTCGAATATGTGATGCTGAAGGGCGTCAATGACAGCGACCAGGACGCCCACGCGCTGGTGAAGCTGCTGGAGGGCATTCCGGCGAAGATGAACCTGATCCCGTTCAACCCCTGGCCGGGCTCGCCCTATGAATGCTCCAGCAACACGCGGATCGACCGGTTCTCGAAAATCCTGATGGAGGCCGGCTACGCCTCCCCGGTGCGCAAGACGCGCGGCCAGGATATCCTGGCGGCCTGCGGCCAGCTCAAATCCGCCTCCGAGAAGATGAAGAAGAGCGAGCGGCCGGAGTAAGGCGGCCGGAGCAGGCTGCCGGGTCCTTCGAGACGCCGCTCTCGCGGCTCCTCAGGGCGAGGGC
>NZ_LPXN01000088.1 GCF_001618175.1 Oceanibaculum pacificum
GACCTTCAGGTTATGAGCCTGACGAGCTACCGGGCTGCTCCACCCCGCGGGGGTGCTGTGGAGTGGTTGCGGCGCCGTATGGCGCTAGGTGTCATGGTGAGGTTCTGCGGTGTTTGAGGCGTGCTTTGAAGACCTGGCAGCGACCTACTCTCCCACGTCTTGAGACGGAGTACCATCGGCGCTAAGGGTTTTCACGGCCGAGTTCGGGATGGGATCGGGTGTTTGCCCCTTGCCATAACCACCAGGTCGTCAAAGCACGCTTTTCGTATGAGGTCTTTCTTTATGTAACTCGGCAGGGGCAAGGCCGGCTGTGCCGGGCGTTGCCGCTGCGTGTGGTGGGCTGATCAAGCCGATCGAGCGATTAGTACCGGTTAGCTGAATGCGTTACCGCACTTATACTTCCGGCCTATCGACGTGATGGTCTATCACGGCTCTCAAGCGAGACCTGGTTTTGAGGTGGGTTTCCCGCTTAGATGCTTTCAGCGGTTATCCCGTCCGTACATAGCTACCCTGCGGTGCCGCTGGCGCGACAACAGGTACACCAGAGGTACGTCCATCCCGGTCCTCTCGTACTAGGGACAGATCCTCTCAAGTCTCGAACACCCACGGCAGATAGGGACCGAACTGTCTCACGACGTTCTAAACCCAGCTCACGTACCACTTTAATCGGCGAACAGCCGAACCCTTGGGACCTGCTCCAGCCCCAGGATGTGATGAGCCGACATCGAGGTGCCAAACAACCCCGTCGATATGGACTCTTGGGGGTTATCAGCCTGTTATCCCCGGCGTACCTTTTATCCGTTGAGCGATGGCCCGTCCACGTGGGACCACCGGATCACTATGACCGACTTTCGTCTCTGTTCGGCATGTCTGCCTCACAGTCAGGCGGGCTTATGCCATTGCACTCGACAGCTGATGTCCGACCAGCCTGAGCCCACCATCGCGCGCCTCCGTTACTCTTTGGGAGGCGACCGCCCCAGTCAAACTACCCGCCATGCAGGGTCCCGGATCCGGATAACGGACCGCGGTTAGATATCAGAAGACAGAAGGGCGGTATTTCAAGGGTGCCTCCACGCAAGCTAGCGCCTACGCTTCAAAGGCTCCCGCCTATCCTACACATCCAACTCCTGATACCACTGCAAAGCTGTAGTAAAGGTGCACGGGGTCTTTCCGTCTGACCGCGGGAACCCCGCATCTTCACGGGGAATTCAATTTCGCTGAGTTGATGTTGGAGACAGCGGGGAAGTCGTTACGCCATTCGTGCAGGTCGGAACTTACCCGACAAGGAATTTCGCTACCTTAGGACCGTTATAGTTACGGCCGCCGTTTACCGGGGCTTCAATTCGGAGCTTGCACCCCTCCTTTTAACCTTCCGGCACCGGGCAGGCGTCAGACCCTATACGTCGCCTTGCGGCTTCGCAGAGCCCTGTGTTTTTAGTAAACAGTCGCCACCCCCTGGTCTGTGCCACCACCCACCGGTTGCCCGATGGGAGGTCCCTCTTATCCCGAAGTTACGAGGGTAATTTGCCGAGTTCCTTCAACATCATTCTCTCAAGCGCCTTGGTATACTCTACCTGCCCACCTGTGTCGGTTTCGGGTACGGTCTATATGCTAGGGCTATTTCCTGGAAGTCCTACGCTGCACCCCCAATCCGATAAGGAGATACAACTATCGGCCTTCGTCACCTCTAGCAGGCCGGGGAATATTAACCCCGTTCCCATCGACTACGGCTGTCGCCCTCGTCTTAGGAGCCGGCTCACCCTGCGCGGATTAACCTTGCGCAGGAACCCTTGGGCTTTCGGCGAGAGTGTTTCTCACACTCTTTGTCGCTACTCATGTCAGCATTCTCACTTCCGATACCTCCAGGAGGGGTCACCCCTCTCCCTTCGCAGGCCTACGGAACGCTCCGCTACCGATACCCTTGCGGATATCCCACAGCTTCGGTGCATGGCTTTAGCCCCGTTACATTTTCGGCGCAGGACGACTTGTCTAGACCAGTGAGCTATTACGCTTTCTTTAAAGGATGGCTGCTTCTAAGCCAACCTCCTGGCTGTCTTGGTCTTCCCACATCCTTTCCCACTTAGCCATGACTTGGGGACCTTAGATGGTGGTCTGGGTTGTTTCCCTCTTGACGACGGACGTTAGCACCCGCCGTCTGTCTGCCGCACTCTACTCGCCGGTATTCGGAGTTTGGTTAGGTTTGGTAAGGCTCGCGCCCCCCTAGCCCATCCAGTGCTCTACCCCCGGCGGTAATATGCGACGCGCTACCTAAATAGCTTTCGCGGAGAACCAGCTATTTCCGAGTTTGATTGGCCTTTCACCCCTAACCACAGGTCATCCCCGTCTTTTTCAACAGACGTGGGTTCGGCCCTCCAGAGCGTGTTACCGCACCTTCAGCCTGCCCATGGCTAGATCACTCGGTTTCGGGTCTAATCCGTGCAACTCTGACGCCCTATTCAGACTCGCTTTCGCTACGCCTACACCTAACGGCTTAAGCTTGCTGCACAGACTAACTCGCTGACCCATTATACAAAAGGTACGCGGTCACACCTTATAGGTGCTCCCACTGTTTGTAGGCATCCGGTTTCAGGTCTATTTCACTCCCCTCATCGGGGTGCTTTTCACCTTTCCCTCACGGTACTGGTTCACTATCGGTCACCAAGGAGTACTTAGGCTTGGAGGGTGGTCCCCCCATGTTCAGACAGGATTTCACGTGTCCCGCCTTACTCGAGGACCAGAAGAACCTCTTACCCGTACGGGGCTATCACCCGCTACGGCCCGACTTTCCAGACGGTTCCGGTTCGATTCTCCTGGCCACTGGCCTAGTCCGCGTTCGCTCGCCACTACTAGCGGAGTTTCGGTTGATATCCTTTCCTCCGGCTACTGAGATGTTTCAGTTCACCGGGTTCGCCTCCTTGACCTATGGATTCAGTCAAGGATGACCCGAAGGTCGGGTTTCCCCATTCGGACATCCGTGGATCAAAGGTTGCTCGCACCTCCCCACGGCTTTTCGCAGCGTGCCACGTCCTTCATCGCCTCTTGGTGCCAAGGCATCCACCAGATGCCCTTAGACGCTTGATCAGCGCCACACGCAGGGACAACGCCCGGCCCGAAGACCAGTCGAACTCCCCCGTGTGGAGTTACTTTTAGAAAGACTCCAAGACCTGATCTCAGTCGGCAGCCGCGGAGCCACCAACCGTCACGAGATCAGATCTCGTTGCAGAACCTATTCACCATGTCAAACAACCAGGCCGGCTTGACGCCGAACCGTCACGCCAGGCTCTCGCCCGGCGATCTCTATCAACCACGAAGGACTTCATACACCACACAAGAAGATGGTGGAGGCGGACGGGATCGAACCGACGACCTCAAGCTTGCAAAGCTAGCGCTCTCCCAACTGAGCTACGCCCCCAGCGCTCTCGCCCGGCGGCGTCCGCCGACAAGGGCCGCAACAAGTGGTGGGCCGAGCTGGATTTGAACCAGCGACCTCACGCTTATCAAGCGCGCGCTCTAACCAACTGAGCTACCAGCCCAAAGCCTTTAGGCAACCGCGCGCTCGCCCAAAGGGCAATCGCAGGCGGCGCCTGCCTTCGTGGAAGGGATGCGTGGACGGCGACCCGCAAAAGGTCGCTTGGTCGTTGTCTAGTAAAGCCGTCGATCGGGCGTTGAGAACCGATGCAACAGCTTCCTTAGAAAGGAGGTGATCCAGCCGCAGGTTCCCCTACGGCTACCTTGTTACGACTTCACCCCAGTCGCTGACCTTACCGTGGTCGGCTGCCTCCTTGCGGTTAGCGCACCGGCTTCGGGTAAAACCAACTCCCATGGTGTGACGGGCGGTGTGTACAAGGCCCGGGAACGTATTCACCGCGGCATGCTGATCCGCGATTACTAGCGATTCCACCTTCATGCACTCGAGTTGCAGAGTACAATCCGAACTGAGACGGCTTTTTGGGATTAGCACAGGGTCGCCCCTTCGCTGCCCATTGTCACCGCCATTGTAGCACGTGTGTAGCCCAGCCCATAAGGGCCATGAGGACTTGACGTCATCCCCGCCTTCCTCCGGCTTGTCACCGGCAGTTTCTCTAGAGTGCCCAGCCGAACTGATGGCAACTAAAGATGGGGGTTGCGCTCGTTGCGGGACTTAACCCAACATCTCACGACACGAGCTGACGACAGCCATGCAGCACCTGTGCGGGAGCCAGCCGAACTGAAGGATCCTGTCTCCAAGACCCAAACTCCCCATGTCAAGGGCTGGTAAGGTTCTGCGCGTTGCTTCGAATTAAACCACATGCTCCACCGCTTGTGCGGGCCCCCGTCAATTCCTTTGAGTTTTAACCTTGCGGCCGTACTCCCCAGGCGGAGTGCTTAATGCGTTAGCTGCGACACCGAAGAACTAAGTTCCCCAACGTCTAGCACTCATCGTTTACGGCGTGGACTACCAGGGTATCTAATCCTGTTTGCTCCCCACGCTTTCGCGCCTCAGCGTCAGTAACGGGCCAGGCAGTCGCCTTCGCCACTGGTGTTCTTCCCAATATCTACGAATTTCACCTCTACACTGGGAATTCCACTACCCTCTCCCGTCCTCAAGCAATCCAGTATCAAGCGCAGTTCCCAGGTTGAGCCCGGGGCTTTCACGCCTAACTTAAATCGCCGCCTACGCGCCCTTTACGCCCAGTAATTCCGAACAACGCTAGCCCCCTCCGTATTACCGCGGCTGCTGGCACGGAGTTAGCCGGGGCTTCTTCTGCGGGTACCGTCATCATCTTCCCCGCCGAAAGCGCTTTACAACCCTAAGGCCTTCATCACGCACGCGGCATTGCTGGATCAGGGTTGCCCCCATTGTCCAATATTCCCCACTGCTGCCTCCCGTAGGAGTCTGGACCGTGTCTAAGTTCCAGTGTGGCTGATCATCCTCTCAGACCAGCTACGGATCGCAGGCTTGGTGAGCCGTTACCTCACCAACTACCTAATCCGACGCGGGCCCCTCCCAAGGCGATAAATCTTTCACCCTCAGGTCACATACGGTATTAGCTCACGTTTCCATGAGTTATTCCGTACCTCGGGGCAGGTTCCCACGCGTTACTCACCCGTCCGCCACTATCTCCGAAGAGATCGTTCGACTTGCATGTGTTAGGCATGCCGCCAGCGTTCGTTCTGAGCCAGGATCAAACTCTCAAGTTCATCGAGACATCCTTAAAAGACATCCCAACTACAGAGCCCGTCCCTACACAAACAAAGCATTCATCGTATCCAAACCACCCAAGCTCTCACCCAGGCAGTCCAAACACAATCGTAAGCATCAGATGCGTTTAGAACGGACAGCTAACCCTCACAGGCCGCCGCCCACGCATCCCTTCCAATATTCACTTGTCAATGAGC
>NZ_LPXN01000089.1 GCF_001618175.1 Oceanibaculum pacificum
GGCGTCTCGAAGGGTCAGGCGGCGTAAAGAGCCCTCACCGCGCGGCGATCATCTCGGCTTTTTTCACCAGCACCTCGGCCTGCTTGATCGAGGCAATGTCGATCAGCCGGCCGTCCAGCGCCACCGCGCCCTTGCCCTCGCGCTGGGCCTGCTCCATCGCTTCCAGGATGCGCTTGGCCTGGGTGATGTCGGCCTCGGACGGGGTGAATTCCTCGTTGGCGAGCGCGATCTGGGTCGGGTGGATCGCCCATTTGCCCTCGCAGCCCAGGGCCGCGGCCCGGCGCGCCGAGGCGCGGAAGCCGTCCGGGTCCTTGAAGTCGCCATAGGGGCCTTCCAGCGCGCGCAGCCCGTTGGCCCGCGCCGCCACCACCATGCGGGCCAGCGCATAGTGCCAGACATCGCCCCAGTGGGTATGACGAACGCCCTCGGAATCGGCGTCGCTCAGCATGGTGTAGTACGGATTTGCCCCGCCGATATTGGTGGTCCGCGCTTTGATCGAGGCGGCGTAGTCGGCGACGCCGAAATGCAGCGCCTCGTTGCGCTTGCTGGCCGCCGCAATGGCCTCGACATTCTGCATGCCGAGCGCGGATTCGATGATCATCTCCAGCCCCAGCCGCTTGGTGCGGCCCTTGGCCATCTCGATCTGCGTGACCAGCATGTCGACGGCGTAGATGTCCGCCGCCGTGCCGGCCTTGGGGATCATGATCATGTCGAGGCGCGGGCAATTCTCCACGATGTCGACCACGTCGCGATACATGTAGGGCGTATCCAGCCCGTTGATGCGCACCGAGACGACCTTGTCGCCCCAATCCACCTCGTTCAGCGCCTGGATGACGTTCTTGCGCGCCTGCGGCTTCTCGTCCGGGGCGACGGCGTCCTCAAGGTCCATGAACAGCACGTCGACCGCCGAGCGCGCCGCCTTCTCGAACAGCTCGGTCCGGCTGCCGGGCACGGCCAGCTCGCTGCGGTTCAGGCGCGCCGTGGCCGGCTCGACGATGGTGAAGCTCATGGGAAATCCTCCTGTGCGGGTCCGCGTTTCTTGAGATGCGGGGGAGGATGGAGAGGCCGCCGGGGCCTGTCAATCAGCGCCAGACGATGTGTGGCATGCGGGCCAGCCGCAGCGGGCCGAGATAGATCGCCCGGTCCTGCAGGCTCAGCGGGGCCTTTACCACCGGCCGTCCGTTGCGCCCCTCGCGCACCAGCAGCGACAGGGCAAGCTGGCCCAGCGAGGCATCCTCAGGCCGCAGCCAGCCCAGCGTCGCCATGCCGTCGAGCAGCTTGTCATGGCCCTCGATCTCGGTCGAAAACGCGCCGATGGGTTGCAGTTCCTTGTCCAGCGCCAGCGTGCCGTCGCCCTCGATGCGCACCGGTCGCCAGTCAAGCAGCAGGCGCGATATCTCCAGCGTGCCGCCGGCCTCGCTCCAGGCAGCAAGGCCAGCCTCCCCGCCCTGCTCCGGCACGGCACCCATGACGGCACCGGCCAGGTCGATCTGCACCGGGCCGGTGACCGGCAGCGCCATCGGCAGGTTCGGCTCCAGCGCCTCGACGCCAAGGCCGAAGCTCAGCGCCGGCGCGTCGATGCTCGTCGGCGGCGTCTCCGGCCGCGACAGGCTGAGATCGACGCCCTTGGCGGTCGCCAGCGCCGCACCGCCCGCGCCCGAGGCCCGCAGGGTGGCGAAGCGCGCCTCCAGGCTGGCCGCTTGGTAGCGGGAATCCAGCCCGATCACCCCGTCCGAGCTGGCAGCCTCGATACGGGTGCGGTCGGTCACCAGGCCAATATCGAGCGTTTGCGGCTCCATCGCCTTGAAGCGGATGGTGCGCAGATCCCAGGGCAGCGCCTCCAGCACCAGATGGCCGCCGCGCCACGCCAGGGGGGTGGCGGCCCCGTCGGCGCGGATCGACGGCGCCTCGAAGCTGGCGCGGAAGGCGAAGGGGAAGCCGTCCAGCGTGAAGCTGGCCCAGTTCACTTCCGTTCCACGCCGGGATTCCGCCGCCGCCCAGCCGGCAATGCCGTCGCGCAGCCGGTCGGCCATGATGAACCAATAGGCGCTGTAGGCCCCGGCAAGCAGGACCAGCAGGGCCGTGAAGGCGATGAGAAGGCGGCGCATGGGCTTCCTTGACAACGGGGCGGTCGGGGGCAAACGGGCTGGACCCGTCTGCCGTTCCATTCCATATAGGATGTCATCATGCCCGACGACGTTCTTTCCCTCACGCCGATATTCCGCTCCGAAGATCCCGAAGGCCGCGCGCGCCGGCTGTTCGACTACCGGCCGGGCGGCGCGGGCGACGCCTGGGTCTATGCCTATGGCTCGCTGATGTGGGATCCCGGCTTTCCGGTGCTGGAGGCGCGCCCGGCGCTGCTGCATGGCTATCACCGCCGCTTCTGCGTCTACAGCTACCGCTATCGCGGCACGCCGGAACAGCCGGGGCTGGTGCTGGGACTGGACAAGGGCGGCGCGTGCCGGGGCCTGGCCTACCGGGTGGCCGAGGCGCACCTGCCGGAAATCTCCGCCTATCTGTGGGACCGGGAGATGGGCAGCGGCGTCTATCACCCGCTGCCGCGCCGGCTGCGCACCGCTGACGGGCAAGTGCAGGCGCTGACCTTCATCGTCAATCGCCGGCACCCGCAATATGCCGGGCTGCTGAACCGCGAGCAGATCGCCGCCCTGGTGGCGCTGGGCTGCGGCGGACGCGGGCGATGCCGCGACTATCTGCTGAACACGCTGGCGCAACTGGCCGCGCTGGGCGTGGCCGACCGCGCGCTGGCGAGCCTGGACCAGATGGTCGAGCGGCTGGAGGCCGGCCTTGCGCCGATGCCGGCCCTACCGCCCGCCCCGACCGACCCGACGCATTTCTGAGAGCCCCTGCCCCTACCCCTCGATCTCCATCTGCTGCAGCACCTGGAGGCGGCGCTGCATCAGGCGGGTGCGGATGCGCACCATCAGCAAGGTGGCGAACAGCAGCATGAAGGCCAGCGCCATCAGCAGCAGCGGGGTCAGCATGGAAGGATGGATCGCCGGGGCGTCGAGCCGGCTGATGCTGGCCGGCTGGTGCAGCGTGTTCCACCAATCGACCGAGAATTTGATGATCGGCACATTCACCCAGCCAACCAGCGCCAGGATCGCCCCGGCCTTGGCCCCGCGCTGCGGATCGTCGAAGGCGTTCACCAGGGCGATATAGCCGAGATACAGGAACAGCAGCACCAGAACCGAGGTCAGCCGCGCGTCCCACACCCACCAGGTGCCCCACATGGGCTGGCCCCACAGCGCCCCGGTCGCCAGGGCGACGGCGGTGAAGCACGCGCCGATGGGGGCCGTCTCCTGCGCCGCCAGATCGGCCAGCGGATGTTTCCAGATCAGCGCCACGGCGCTGGCCAGCGCCATGCTGGTGTAGCAGGCCATCGCCATCCAGGCCGAGGGCACATGCACATACATGATGCGCACCGTCTCGCCCTGCTGGTAATCCGCCGGCGAGGCGAAGATGCCGAGATACAGGCCGGCCGCCAGCAGCACTAGCGTGGCCGCCGCCGTCCAGGGCGTCAGCGCGCGGCTGATGCGGGTGAAGCGGGCCGGATTGGCGAAGCGGTGCAGGCTCGACATGTCTCTACTCTACCGCATGACGCAGCGCCGCCGCCGCCGCCCAGGGGCAGAGCGGCAAGGCTGCCAGGAACAGGGCGCCGAGCAGCATGAGATGCGGCCCGGCGGGATAGGAACCAACCGCCGCATCCACGGCGGCGACGCCGAAGATCAGCACCGGCACGGCCAGCGGCAGCACCAGCAGCGGCACCAGCACGCCGGCGCGCCGCGCGCCCAGCGACAGCGCCGCGCCGACAGCGCCCAGCAGGCTCAAGGTGGGGGTGCCGAGCGCCAGCGCCAAGAGCAGCGCGCCAAAGCCGTCCGCCGGCAGGTTCAGCAGCACCGCCAGGATCGGCGCCGCGATGATCAGCGGCAGGCCGGTGGTCAGCCAGTGCGCCAGGCATTTCGCCAGCACCAGGAAACCCAGCGGCATCGGCGAGAGCGCCAGCAGCTCCAGCGTGCCATCCTCGTAATCAGCCTGGAACAGCCGGTCGAAGGACAGCATCGCCGCCAGCAGCGCCATCACCCAGATCACCCCGCCGGAAATCCGCGCCAGCACGGCCGCGTCCGGCCCGACGGCGAAGGGGAACAGCACCGCCCCCAGCACGAAGAAGCCGACTACGATCAGCGCGTCGGAGCCCTGGCGGCCGGCCAGCTTCAGGTCGCGGACGACCAGCGTGCGGAAGCCGCTCACAGCAATTCCTCCGCCGTCAGCCTGGGGGCGGCATAGCCGGCCATGTCGAGCAGCACGGCCCCCGGCAGATCGATGGGGGAATGGGTCGAAACCACGACCCGGCCGCCCTGAGCGCGGAAGCCGGCGATGACATCCTCCAGCACGGCGATGGTGGCGACATCCAAGGCCACGGTGGGCTCGTCCAGCAGCCAGAGATCGGAACCGGTGGCGAGCAGCCGGGCCAGCGCCAGCCGACGCTTCTGCCCGGCCGACAGAAAGCGCCCCGGCGCATCGGCAAGATGGGCGATGCCGAAGCGGGCCAGCGCCTCGGCGGCGGCCTGGTCGTCCAGCGCCTCGCGCATGCCGGCCCAGAAGCGCAGATTCTCGCGCACCGTCAGCGCGGGCTTCACCGCGTCGAGATGGCCGACATACTGCACCCGCTCGCGATGCAGCTCGCGATCCTGGGCGATCGGCGCGCCGTCCCAGGCCAGCGTGCCGGCAGCCGGCGGCAACAGCCCGGCCATCAGCCGCAGCAGGCTGGATTTGCCGCTGCCATTGGGGCCGCGCAGCACCAGCGCGCCGCCGGCGGGCAGCGTGAAATCCAGATGCCGGAAGACCAGCCTGTCGCCACGGCGGCAGGCGAGCCCGATACCGCTGAAATCGTTCATGCCCTTTCATAGGCGGGGCATGAGGGCAGGGCAAGGGGGCGGGTCCAGTGGCTGGTTGTCGCGGGGAGAGGAAAGCCAAGCCCGCAAAAAGTTCGGGCGGTGCCAGCGGGGACTTGGCACCGCCCGAGGGGGCTTTGGGTCATGGCCGCGGAGGGGAAGGGGTTTCCGTCGCGGCCGGTGTAGGCACCGGAGGGGCTTAGGTGGCGCCTACAATCATAATATCGGGGTTAATCATGTCCAAAATAAGAGGCCCAAAAGGCTCTTTTGCGGCATATCACGCAAGCGTGAACAGGAAACGCCATTCATCCGAAAGGAGTAGATGGGGATATGGCGCACCGATTAAAGGCCGGAGCTATTACCCCTCGCCCCGGAAGGGGAGAGGAGTGACGAGGCTTAGCGAGGCACGAGTTTAGACGAGGCTGGGTGAGGGGAGATGGCGCGG
>NZ_LPXN01000090.1 GCF_001618175.1 Oceanibaculum pacificum
CCCTCTCCCCTTCCGGGGCGATGGGCAGCAGGGATTGCGGCCTAAGTGAATGCCTCACACATCTTCCTGGGGCTTGTAATAAAATTTCACGCGGCGGATTGTTTTGCCGGCCGCCCGGCAAGGCGGCCGTGTTTTCTGCTCATCTTGCTGCTTTTTTCTGGGCGCCTCTTTCCCGCCATTGAAGCGCCTTGGTGCTGGGGCGATTCTCTTCTTAATCAGCAGGGGAGGAAACCATGCCGATCTTTACCGCGCCGGACTTCGACAATCACGAGCAGGTGGTATTCTGCAACGATGCCGAGACCGGGCTGAAAGCCATCATCGCGATTCACGACACGACGCGCGGCCCGTCGCTGGGCGGCTGCCGCATGTGGCCCTATGCCAGCGAGGCGGCGGCGGTCACCGATGCGCTGCGACTGTCGCGCGGCATGACCTATAAGTCGGCGCTGGCCGGCCTGCCGCTGGGCGGCGGCAAGTCGGTCATCATCGGCGACGCCAAGACGCAGAAATCTCCCGCCTTGTTCCGCGCCTTCGGGCGTTTCGTCGATAGTCTGGGCGGGCGCTACATCGCCGCCGAGGATGTCGGCACCGGCGTCGCCGATATCGAGGCGATGCGGCAGGTCACGCGCCATGTCGCGGGGACGGCCGGCGGCAGCGGCGATCCTTCGCCGGTCACCGCCTATGGCGTGTTCCAGGGCATCCGCGCGGCGGCGAAGGCGAAGCTGGGGCGCGATGATCTGGCCGGGCTGCGCGTGGCGGTGCAGGGCCTGGGCCATGTCGGGCTCGATCTGGCGCGCCAGCTCTATGAGGCGGGGGCGGCGCTGATCGTGGCCGATATCGACCTCGACCGTATCGCCCGGGCGACCACCGCCTACCGGGCCGAGGCGATGCCGGCCGACCGCATCCATGCCGCCGATGTCGATATCTTCGCGCCCTGCGCGCTGGGGGCGATCCTGAACGATGCGACGATCCCGGAGATCAAGGCCGGCATCATCGCCGGCGCGGCCAACAACCAGCTCGCCGAGGAGCGGCACGGCGCGGCGCTGATGAAACGCGGCATTCTCTACGCCCCAGATTACGCCATCAATGCCGGCGGCATCATCAACATCCACCATGAATCGGCTGGCAAGTACGACCGTGCGGCCGCGCTGCGCCAGGTGGAGGGCATCTACGACACCTTGCTGGAAATCTTTGCCCGCGCCGCCGCCGAGGGCATTCCCACCAGCGACGCCGCCGACCGCGTCGCCGAAACCCGCTTCGGCAAGCACCGGCAGGCGGCGTAGGGGCGGGAATCTAAGCCTCGCCCTCCTGCTTGTAGGGGCTGAATTCGGCGGTCAGCGCGGCGATCTCGGCCTGCATGGCCGGGCGTTCGCGGCGCATCGCCTTGTCGACGGCCTCGCGCAGGCCGGGATGGGCGATCCAATGGGCGCTGTAGGTGGCGGTCGGCAGGTAGCCGCGCTGGATTTTGTGCTGGCCCTGCGCGCCGGCCTCGACCGTCTTGAAGCCGTGCTCAATGGCCCAGTCGATGGCGCGATAGTAGCAGGCCTCGAAATGCAGGAACTTCACATGCTCCTCGCAGCCCCAATTGCGGCCGTAGAGCGTGTCCGATCCGGCCAGATTCAGCGCGCCGCAGACATAGCGGCCTGCTTCCTCGCCCAGGAACAGCACCACCTTGTCGCCCAGCCGCTCGCCCAGCAGTTCGAAGAAGGCGGGGGTGAGGTAGGGCCAGCCCCATTTGCGGTCGATGGTGTTCTCGTAGAAGCGGTAGAACGCCTGCCAATGCTCCGGCCTGAGGTCGCCGCCGCTATAGGCGCGCAAGGAGACGCCGCCTGCCTGGGCCTCGCGGCGTTCCTTGCGGATCTGCTTGCGCTTGCGGGAATTCAGCGCCGCCAGGAAATCCTCGAAGCTGCCATAGCCGTCATTATGCCAATGGAATTGCTGGCCGATCCGCTGGATCAGCCCCAGCTCGCCCGCCAGATCGTATTCCGCCCGGGTCGGGAAGGTGATGTGCAGCGAGGATAGCTCGGCCTGCTCGCAAAGCTGGATCAGCGCCACGGTCAGCGCCTGGCGCAGCGCCAGCGCATCTTCGCCGGCGCGGACCAGCAGGCGCGGACCGGGGGCCGGGGTGAAGGGCACGCAGACCTGCAGCTTGGGGTAATAGCGCCCGCCGGCCCGCTCGAACGCATCGGCCCAGCCATGGTCGAAGACATATTCGCCATAGGAGTGCAGCTTGATATAGGCTGGCGCGCAGGCCAGCACCCGGCCGCCCGCGTCCTGGATGGCGACATGCTGCGGCAGCCAGCCGGTCTTTTCCGGGCCGACCGAGCCGGAATCCTCCAATGCTGAGAGGAATGCGTGGCTGACGAAGGGGTTGTCCGCCCCGGCGCAGGCATCCCACTCGGCCGCCGGTATGTCGGCGATGCGTGCGGCGATGCGCGCCGTCAGCGGCGGGGCAGCCTCGTCGGGCATGGCAAACCTCAGGGACGGCAGCGGGACGATGTAACCGTCTTATTAGATCGACCGTTCCGGGCCGGGCGCAAGACGTCAGTCGCGTTTCGTCGTCACCGCCAGGGTGAGCTGCGAGGGATCGACCGTCACATCCCGCAGATTGGCGTCGATCAAGTTGGTGTTGTGCAGCTTGGCCCCGGTCAGGTCGGCTTTGGCCATGTTGGCCCCGGACAGCATGGCGTTGCTGAGGTCGGCGCGCGACAGATTCGCCCCGGCCAGGTTGGCGGGCCAGAGCCGGCCGGTCGAGCGGCCCTCGCTGTTCTTGATGTCGACCGAGCCCATCTGCGCGCCGCGCAGCCGGGCGGCGGAAAGGTTGGCGTTGCTGAGGTTGATGCCGTCAAGCACGGCGCCCTCCAGATCGGCCCCTTCCAGATTCGATTCCGACAGGTCGGACATCACCAGCTTGATGTTGGCCATGCGCGCGCCGACCAGGACCGCGCCGCGCAAATCCGCGCCCGACAGGTTAGCGCCGCTGAGGTCCTGGCGGCTGAGATCGGTCTTGCCAAGCTCCGCGCGCGCGCCGACGACGCCGTCGCTCTCCACCCATTTCAGATGGTCGCGGATGATGTCCTTGATCGAGCGCGACATGGTGGTGCGGGTTTCGGCCATGTGGGCGCCGGTCAAATCCGCGCCGCTCAGATCGACATTGGTGAGGATGGCGCGGTTCAGCTCCGCGCGGCTCAGATTGGTCTTGGCGATGATCGCGCCGGTCAAATTCACCCCGGTGAGATCGGCGTCGGTCAGGTTTGTGCCGGTCAAATTGGCCCCGGACAGATCCGCCCCGTCCAGCTTCGCGCCGCGCAGATTGACGCCCGACAGGTTGGCGCCGCACAGCAGCGCCCCCTCCAGCGAGGCCTCCACCATGGTGGCGTTGGACAGATCGGCGCCCGACATGTTGGCGCTTTGCAGCACGGCGGAATCCAGCTCGGCGAAGCTGAGGTCGGCGCGCAGCATGGTGGCCGGGCTGGCCGGATTGCCGCTGATCAGCGCGCCGCCGCGCAGATCGGCCTCCTTCAGATTGGCTCCGGTGAAGTTCGCGTTGCGCAGGTGCGCGCCGCGCAGGTCGGCGCGATGCAGCATGGCACTGCGCAGATCGGCCGCATCCAGATTGACGCAGAACAGGTCGCAATAGCTGAGATCGGTGCCGGCCAGGATGCAGCGGCTGAGATTGGCGCCGGAGAATTTCGCCGATTGCAGGTTTAACTCGCCCAGATTGAAGCCGGACAGATTCATCCCCGACAAATTGGCGCGCGCGCCGCCCGGCTTGCGTTCAAGCCAGAATTCGTGGCGTTGGATGATCTGCAGGATTTCCTGAGGCGTCATCGGGCATCGATTGCTAAGGGAAGGACCTGGACAAGAGGACGGCCCTGTGGGGGTATCATTTGTTTCGGCATCCTAAGTAGCGGGTGCGAGACCATCAAGACGTATAACTGGTTAAGCGAGAATTAAGCCCAGCCATCCACGACCACTTTATAGATTCGCGTCAGGTTGGGCTGATGCGTGTAAAAATGTTCTTCCAGGCGACTGCCGAGCTGTTTTCGCTGACAGGTGTCGCGTAATTTACGAAAACCTTCGGTTTCTTCCATGTGGATCCGGTTGATGCCATGCTTGGTCAATACCGTGTCTTTCAAGGGTTCGCCATCGGCATTGCGCAGGAAATAGAGCATGAAACCGACGGCGGCGGGAACCGGGCTGGCATTGGCGTGCTGATGGATATCGCGCTCGACCCGTTGCGCGATATCGTCGAACTGCCGGCTTACAAGCGTAAGCAGCGCCTTTCGTGAATGTTCCTTGTTCAGGGGCACCATGGCGGTTCCGTCGTCAGAATCTGTTAGAATTCGTTTATACCACTTGGTTCTCGAGCCATCATCAGGAGACATACAGTCTCACTGAAAAGAATGAAGAGAAAGTTACGCCCAGCGTTACTCTTTTTTAAGCGCTTCGCGAGATTTGCGATGCAGGCGGCAAGCGAACCTGCCATTTTGCGGTAGATTCGATGCCTCAAAAGGCGGTCGTGGTGGCCACGGATAGTCAGACCAGAGAAATTAATTTTTCGATAGAGGCGGCGTCCCTGATGGATGGGGTGTTCGCCAGCGGGCTGTGCGGTGTCTTTCTGCTGGAGGCCCAGCCGGGGGGCGCGCTGGCCTATCGCCGGGTGAACAAGCATTTCGCCGAGATGGTGGGGCTGCCGGCGGACGAAGTGCTGGGCCGCTCGCCGGTCGATCTGGTGGCCGCGCATGAAGCGCCTTTCGTGCGCGCCCAATTGCGCCGCTGCCTGGAGCGCCACGCCCCGCATCAATATGAGGAGGTGGTTACCCTGCCGCGTGGACGGCTGTGGTGGCGCATTCACCTCAGCCCCGTGGCCGGCGCGCCCGGGCAGACGGTGCAACTGCTCGGCATGGTCACGGACCTGACCGATTCAAAGCGCGTGGAACAGGCCCTGCAACAAAGCGAGCGCAAGAACCAGGCGCTGCTGGAGGCCATGCCCGACATGGTGCTGCGGATCAGCCGCACGGGCGTTCTGCTGGATATCGAGGAAGGCAAGGATCCGGTGCTCAGCCTGGCGCCGATCCGGATGATGGGCCGGCCGGTGACGGAAACCTTGCCCGCCGCCATTGCCGGCCCGGCGATGACCGAGATCGCGGCGGCGCTGGCCACCGGCTCGACCCGGCTGTTCGAGTTTAAATGGGATGTCGGCGGCGAGGTGCGCGATCTGGAGGCGCGCATCGTGATGCTGACGGCGGAGGAGGTGCTGGCCTTCCTGCGCGACATAACCGAGCGCAAGCGCTTCGAATTGCAGGTCCTGCTGGCGAAGGAGCAGGCGGAGGCGGCAAGCCGCGCCAAATCCGAATTCCTGGCCAATATGAGCCATGAGCTGCGCACGCCGCTGAACGCCATCATCGGCTTTTCCGAGATGATCAAGAACGAGACCATCGGCGAGATCGGCCATCCGAAATACCGGGAATACGCCACTGATATTTACGAAAGCGGCGCGCATCTGCTGGAGACGATCAACGATATTCTCGATCTATCGCGCATCGAGGCCGGCAAATTCAGCCTGACCGAGCAATTGGTCGATCTGAACCGCACTTTCGAGAATTGCCTTCGCCTGATCCTGCCGCGCATCGACCGGGGCAGGTTACAGCTCGTGCGGGCGTTGCAGACGGACCTGCCCTATGTCCGCGCCGATGAACGGGCGATCAAGCATGTCTTGTTCAATCTTCTGTCCAATGCGGTGAAGTTCACCGCACCGGGCGGCAGCATCACGGTCAGCACGCTGCAGGCGCCGGATGGCGCGGTGGAGATTGCCGTGCAGGATACCGGGATCGGCATCGCCAAGGAGAATATCGCCAAGGCGATGGCACCGTTCGGTCAGGTCGACGCCACGCTCAGCCGGCAGTTCGAGGGCACTGGCCTCGGCCTGCCGCTGGTCAACTCGCTGGTCGATCTCCACGGCGGCAGCTTTATACTGGAGAGCGAGCCGGGGGTTGGCACCACCGCCATCGTGCGGCTGCCGACCAGCCGCCTGGCCGCGCTCAGCCGGCCGGCGGGGCCGGGCGCCGGTTAGCCTTACTCCATCACCGCGAGATGCAGATCGGCGCCGTCCAGCGTCGCGTCGGTCAGGTTCGCGCCGACCAGGATGGTGTTGGACAGCTTCGCGTCGGTCAGGTCGGCATCCATCAGATTGGCGCCGCGCAGATTGGCGTTCGACAAATCGGCGCCGCGCAGCTTGGCCCCGGCCAGGTTGGTCGGCCATTGCCGGCCGGTCTCCTGGCCCTTGCTGTCCTTCAGGTCGACCGGGGCCAGGCTGGTGCCGGCCAGGTTCGCGCCGGACAAATCGGCATCGACCAGGTTGGCCCCATCCATCACCGCCTGGCGGATTTCCGCATTGGTCAGCACCGAGCGCGACAGGTCCGACATCACCATCCGGCAGCCATTCAGCCGGATGCCGATCAGCTTGGAATCCCGCATTTCCGCGCCGCTGAGATTGGCGCCGGTGAAATCCATATAGCTGATGTCGATGCCGCTCAGCACCGCGCGCTCGCCCTTGCCGCCCTGGCCTTTGATCCACAGCGCGTGACTATCCAGGATTATGCGGATATCCGGCGGCAACCCTTCATCGCTGCTGGCGATGGTCGCCCCGGTCATATCGGCGGCCGACATGTCGACATCGTCCAGATTCGCGCCGACCAGCACCGCGTTCTTCAGCACGGCGTTATGGACGATGGCGCCGCGCAGATTGGCCCCGGACAGATTTGCCCCGGTGAGGTTGGCTTCCGATAAATTCGCGCCGGTCAGGTTCGCGCCGGTCAGGTCCGCGCCTTTCAGGTTGACGCCTGACAGGTTCGCCCCGGTCAGCGTCGCGCCTTTCAGGTTGCAATTCATCATCGCGGAGTTGGAGAGATCGGCGCCGCCGCTATTGGCGTTGCGCATCCGCTCCGAATCGCTGCCGGCCGCGCCATACAGAGCGCCGCCGCGGAAATCCGCCATTTCCAGATTGGCATTGTTCAGATTGGCGCGCCTCAGGCTACAGCCGCGCAGATCGACCTTGCGCAGATTGGCGGCCCGCAGATCGGCGCGGTCCAGCGTCGCGCAGAACAAATCCGCCTCTTCCAGATTGCAGTTCGACAGCACCGTGCGATGCAGATTGACGCCCGCCAGATTCGCCGCGCGCAGATTGGTGTTGGCCAGCGTCAGGCCGGACAGGTCGCGCATCGCCAGATTGGCGCGCTGGCCGTTCTTGCGTCGGTTCAGCCAGCGCTCGTGCTGATCGATAATGCCGGCGATTTCCTGCGGCGTCACCGTGGACCCGCCAGCTTGAAAGGAGAGTCGCCGCCGCTTGTTTCCGGCGTTGTCTTATGGCGCGTCGGCACGAATTACCCCCTCGAAAGCCGCTAAAAATTCCGCTAAACCCCACCCACCAGTATGTTGCGCCCACGCTGGCCCTGCAAGCCATAGCAAAGACCGGTTGCAGCCGTTGCGGAAGGGACGCCGGTGCAAGAGTGCACCGGCTTTGATGAACGGATGGTAAAGATTCGTCCGATTTCCTGCCGGCTTGTTCCGGTCAGGCGGGATGGCTACACTCCGCCACCTTTATTCCGGCTTGGGAGCAAGGCAGAACCATGAGCGACGACAAGCACGCCGATATCGCGGCCATGAGCTTCGAGCAGGCGCTGGCGGAGCTGGAGGCGATCGTCTCCAAACTGGAGAAAGGCGAGATCGGCCTCGAGGATTCCATCGACGCCTATGAGCGCGGCGCCAAGCTGAAGGATCATTGCGAGGCCAAGTTGAAAGACGCCCAGCTGAAGGTGGAGCGCATCAAGCTGGGGCCGGACGGCGCGGTCTCGGCCGAGCCTTTCGACCCGGCGAGCTGATTTGCCATGACCGTGAAAGCCGCCATGGCGGAGGCCGCCGAGGCCGTGCTGGAGGTGATGGACCGGCTGCTGCCCATCCCCGACGGCCCGGAGGCGCGCGTCGTGGAGGCGATGCGTTATTCCAGCCTGGGCAGCGGCAAACGGTTCCGTCCCTTCCTGGTGCTGGAAAGCGCCCGGCTGTTCGCGGTGAACCGCGCCTGCGCGCTGCGCGTCGGCGCGGCGGTGGAGTTCCTGCACAGCTATTCGCTGATCCATGACGATCTGCCGGCGATGGACGATAGCGATCTGCGTCGCGGCCGGCCGAGCTGCCACAAGCAGTTCGACGAGGCGACGGCGGTGCTGGCCGGCGACGCGCTGCTGACCTACGCCTTCGAGGTGCTGGCGAACGAGGCGACCCATGCCGATCCCCGGGTGCGGGCGGAGCTGGTGCTGGCGCTGGCCAGGGCGTCGGGCACGCAAGGCATGGTCGGCGGCCAGATGATCGATCTACTGGCCGAACAGCAGAGCGAATTCGACCATGCCCACGTTACCCGCCTGCAGCGCATGAAGACGGCCGAGCTGATCTGCTTTTCCTGCGAGGCCGGGGCGATCCTGGGCAAGGGCGGGCCAGCGGCGCGTTATGCCCTGCGATCCTACGGCCAGGAGATGGGGCTGGCGTTCCAGATCGCCGACGATCTGCTGGATATCGAGGGCGACAGTGCGGAGACCGGCAAGCCGACCGGCCTGGACGCCGCGGCGGGCAAGGCGACGCTGGTCGCGGTGCAGGGCGTGGAAAGCGCGCGCGCCCATGCGTCGATGCTGGTGGAACAAGCAGCCCGGCATCTTGATTTCTTCGATGAGAAGGCGGACCTGTTGAAGAGCGTCGCCCGATTCGTCATCGACCGCCGTTCCTGATAAGAATAACGGTTTACGCATAACCAACGAGAAGCCTGATGGCCGACAGCCGTACCCCTTTGCTCGATAGCGTCAAGACGCCGAAAGACATGCGTGGCTTCGATGTCGAGCAACTGACGCAGTTGAGCGACGAACTCCGCTGGGAGACCATCGACGCGGTATCCCGCACCGGCGGGCATCTGGGCGCCGGCCTGGGCGTGGTCGAGCTGACGGTGGCGATTCATCACGTGTTCAACACGCCGGACGACCGGCTGATCTGGGATGTCGGCCACCAGGCCTATCCGCACAAGATTCTGACCGGCCGGCGCGACCGCATCCGCACGCTGCGCCAGGGCGGGGGCTTGAGCGGCTTCACCCGCCGGTCGGAGAGCGAGTACGATCCGTTCGGCGCGGCGCACAGCTCCACCTCCATCTCCGCCGGGCTCGGCATGGCCGTGGCGCGCGACCTGAAGGGCGGCGCGAACAACGTCATCGCCGTCATCGGCGACGGCTCGATGAGCGCCGGCATGGCCTATGAGGCGATGAACAATGCCGGCTCGATGGACAGCCGGCTGATCGTCATCCTGAACGACAACGACATGTCCATCGCGCCGCCGGTCGGGGCGATGAGCAATTATCTGTCCCGCCTGATCGCGTCGAAATCATATCGCGGGTTGCGCGAGGCGATGAAGCAGATGGCGGCGCACTTTCCCAAGCCGCTGGAAAACGCCGCGCGCCGGGCCGAGGAATATGCCCGCGGCATGGTCACCGGCGGCACGCTGTTCGAGGAGATGGGCTTCCTGTATATCGGCCCGGTCGACGGGCACGACATCTCGCATCTGGTGCCGATCCTCAAAAGCCTGCGCGACCGCCCGCAGGCCGGACCGGTGCTGCTACATGTCGTCACCGAGAAGGGCAGGGGCCATCCGTTCGACAAGGACAGCCCGGAGAAATATCACGCGGTCCAGAAGTTCGATCTGGTCACCGGCGCACAAGTGAAGGCGAAAGCCAACGCGCCCAGCTACACCAATATCTTCGCCCAGGCGCTGATCCAGGAGGCGGAGAAGGACGAGCGCATCGTCGCCGTCACCGCCGCGATGCCTGGCGGCACCGGCCTGGACAAGTTCGCCCAGCGCTTCCCGGCGCGTATCTTCGATGTCGGCATCGCCGAGCAGCACGCCGTCACCTTCGCCGCCGGCATGGCGACGGAGGGGATGAAGCCGTTCGCGGCGATCTATTCCACCTTCCTGCAGCGCGGCTACGATCAGGTGGTGCATGATGTGGCGATCCAGCGCCTGCCGGTGCGCTTCGCCATCGACCGCGCCGGGCTGGTCGGCGCGGACGGGGCTACCCATGCCGGCAGCTTCGACGTCGCCTATCTGGGCTGCCTGCCGGAATTCGTTATCATGGCCGCCGCCGACGAGGCCGATCTGGTGCATATGGTCGCCACCTGCGCCGCCATCGACGACCGCCCGTCCGCCGTGCGCTATCCGCGCGGCGAGGGGGTGGGGATCGAGCTGCCGGCCTCCGGCGTGCCGCTGGAGATCGGCAAGGGCCGCATCGTGCGCGAAGGTACGGCGGTCGCCATCCTATCGCTCGGCGCGCGCTTGCAGGAATGCCTCGCCGCCGCCGACGAGCTGGCGGGCTACGGCCTGTCCACCACCGTCGCCGATGCCCGCTTCGCCAAGCCGCTGGACGCCGACATGGTGCGCCGGCTGGCGCGCGAGCATGAGGTGCTGATCACCATCGAGGAAGGCTCCATCGGCGGTTTCAGCGCCTTCGTGCTGCATCAGCTCGCCACCGAAGGGTTGCTCGATACCGGCCTGAAAATCCGCCCGCTGGTGCTGCCCGACCGCTTCATCGAGCATGACAGCCCAGCCAGGCAATATGCCGATGCCGGCCTCGATTCGACCGCCATCGTGCGCACGGCGCTGGGCGCGCTGGGCCGCGACGTGCGCACCGCGCCGGCGCGGGCGTGAATGGCGGCCAGCAAGAAGCAGCGCCTCGACATCCTTCTGGTCGACCGCGGCCTGGCCGAGAGCCGGGCGCGGGCGCAGGCGCTGGTGATGGCGGGGCTGGTCTATTCCGACACCAGGCGGCTCGACAAGCCGGGCGTCGCGATCCCCGAGGATGCGCCGATTGAGCTGAAGGGCCAGGATCATCCCTGGGTCTCGCGCGGCGGGCTGAAGCTGGTGCAGGCGCTGGACCATTTCGCCATCGACCCGGCCGGCATGACCTGCCTGGATGTCGGGGCCTCGACCGGCGGCTTCACCGACGTGTTGCTGAGCCGGGGGGCGGCCAAGGTCCATGCCGTGGATGTCGGGCATGGCCAGCTTGCCTGGAAGCTGCGGCAGGATTCCCGCGTGGCGGTGATGGAGCGCACCAACGCCCGCACGCTGACCGAGGCGGAAATTCCCGACCCCATCGATCTGGTGGTGTGCGACGCCAGCTTCATCGGGCTGGAGGTGGTGTTGCCGGCCTCGCTGGCGCTGGTGCGGCCCGGCGGCTGGCTGGTGGCGCTGATCAAGCCGCAATTCGAGGTCGGCAAGGGCCGCGTCGGCAAGGGCGGCGTGGTGCGCGAGCCGGAACTGCATCGCGAAGTATGCGAGCGGATCGAGGCCTGGCTGTCCGGCCTGCCGGGCTGGCGCGTGCTGGGCATCGCGGAATCGCCGATCCTGGGCCCGGAGGGCAACAAGGAATTCCTGATCGGCGCGCGGAAAGACGCTACATCAGCAGCTTGACGTAGATCTCAACCACATGGCCGGGGAATTGCTGGCCCAGCGCCTGCATCGATTTCACCTTGAAGGCATGGATGCTTTCCGGCGCCGGGCGGCCCTTGGCGTACATCTCCATCGCCAGGGGCAGCAGGATGCTGTCGATGCGCTGGCTGTTCTGGGTCAGGGCGCTGCGGGCGACCAGATCCTTGGCCTCCAGCGTCAGGGCCAGGCGACCGTTCACCGGCTTTCCGTCGACGAAGAGATTGATCAGATAGGGGCCGACATTGACGAACTGCACGCGCTCCGTTGAGCCGGCGTCCTTCTTGGAGGCGGCCTGGGCCGGCAGTGCCGTGGCCAGCGCGATCAGGAAAGCCAGGAAAATAGCGCGGCGCATGCCCGCTCCCCATTTCAGCCTCATAACGGGCGATCATGCCTTATCGCCCGTCGATTGGCGAGCGGCGCGCTGACGCAGCCCCGTCGGCTTGTGCAATAAAGGGCGTAATGCCAGACTATGCGGCCTTGCCTAACTGCTTCAGAAAGAACCACGAATGATCGATGTGGCCCGTGCCCGGGCGGAGACGCCGGGCTGCGAGAAGGTGATCCATTTCAACAGTTGCGGCGCGTCGCTGATGCCGGCGCCGGTGCTCCAGGCGGTGAAGGATCATCTGGACCTCGAAGCCGGGATCGGCGGCTATGAGGCGGCCGACAAGCAGCGGGCGGAGATCGACGGGCTGTATGACAGCGCCGCGCGCTATTTCAACTGCTCGCCCGGCGAGATCGCCGTGGTGGAGAACGCCACCGTGGCCTGGGATATGGCGTTCTACGGCCTGTCCTTCCAGCCCGGCGACCGCATCCTGACGGCGATGTCGGAATATGCCGCCAACTATATCGCCTATCTGCAGATCGCCAAGCGCACCGGCGCGGTGATCGAGGTGATCCCGAACGATAATGCCGGCCAGATCGATGTGGCGGCGCTGGAGCGGATGATCGACCGCAAGGCGAAGCTAATCAGCATCACCCATGTGCCGACCAATGGCGGGCTGGTGAATCCGGCCGAGAAGGTGGGCAAGGTGGCCCGCTCCGCTGGGGTGCCCTATCTGCTGGATGCCTGCCAATCCTTCGGCCAGATGCCGCTGGATGTGGAGAAGATCGGCTGCGACATGGCCTCGGTCACCGGGCGCAAATTCATGCGCGGGCCGCGCGGCACCGGGCTGCTCTATGTCCGCCGCAGCATGCTGGACAAGCTGGAGCCGCCCTTCCTGGATCTGCGCGCGGCAAGCTGGACCGGTCCCGACAGCTACGAATTGCAGCCCGACGCCAAGCGCTTCGAGAATTGGGAAAAATATATCGCCGGCATGATCGGGTTGAAGACCGCCATCGATTACGCGATGGGCTGGGGCATGGAGAATATCGAGGCCCGCGTGGTCGAGCTGGCGGGCAATTTCCGCCGCAAGCTGGCCTCGGTGCCCGGTGTGGTGGTGCGCGACCTGGGCGAGCGGCCCTGCGGTATCGTGAGCTTCACCAAGGACGGAGTGCGGCCGGAGGATATCAAGGCGCGGATGGCGGAGGAGGGCATCAATTGCTCGACCTCGTCGCGCTTCTCGACCCGGCTGGATATGACGGCGCGCGACTTGCACATGCTGTCGCGCACCGGCATCCATTATTTCAACACCGAGGCCGAAACCGACCGCTTCGTTGAGCTTCTGGAAGCTATGCGGGCCTAGATATGGGCCGGGACGTGGTATTGCAGCGACAAGGCCACGCCCGCGCCGGCGACGACGAACATCCCCAAGGCTATGGCCCGCCAAATACGGCCCGCGAGTTTCTGCTTAGCGCTCATATCCGCCTCCAACCGATTCCATCGGCCAATTGCAAGTTAGATACATTCTAACTTATGTGCGAATGAGTCGCAAACAAGACGTGAGGCGTCGTTTTCGCCAGAAGGGGCTGCTTATTCGGCCAGCGTGCTGGCCTCGGCGGGCATTTCCATCGCGCTGGCGAGGGAATCGAGGCGGCGGCGGACGACGTCGCCCAGCATGGCCTCGTGCGCCGGGCCGACAGTGAAATAAAGCTTGCCGGCGACAATCTTCAGCGGCGTATGCGGCAGAATGCCGGGCGCGCCGCCGGTGAAGGTATGGCCCAACCGCAGCGCCACGCCCAGGACCAGCGCCTGGCGCAGCAAATCCTTGTCGATCAGCCCCTTCGCGGTGTCGGCGGCCGGCAGGTCGACATGGCCGACATAGCGCGCCATCAGCGCCAGGGCGACGAAGCAGCGGCCGGCATGGTCGAAGCCGGGGATCGGCGCGCGCAGGATTTTCCAGAAGGCGTTCTCGGCGCGATAATCGGGATGCTCCGACCAGGCGATGTCGGACAGAATGCAGGCGGCGTGGCGCAGCCGCCGCCGCGCCGGCGTATCGTCGGCGAAGAGCGGACCGGTCCAGTCCAGCAGTTCCTCGCCATGCGGCTTGAAGCGGCCGGAGACATCGGCGATCTCGCGCGCCGATTCGATCAGCGGGTCAAGCGCGCGCACCGCATCGGGCAACTGGTCGTACAGGCAGCCCTCGCGCAGCCCATAGGCGGAGAAGATCACGGTCGAGGGTTGCGCCATCTCGATCAGCCGCTGCAAGACCAGCGAGGCGAGGGGAATGGTGTCCGCGCGGCGCTTGGAGATGCCGTCGACCGCCTTCAACCCCGATTTGCCGATGCGCTGCAACCGGCCCAGAAAGTCCGAGAGGTTGGCGCTGTCGATGCGATATTCGTGCAATATGTGCAGCGGATAGCCGGTCAGCTCCATATGCGCCTTGGCGATGGAGCGCCAGGCCCCGCCCACCGCATAGAAGGGGCGGGCCTTCAGCGCGCCGATGAAGGGCACGCTGGCTAGGTGATCGTCGATGGTGGCGAGCAGCTTCTTGCGGTTGCCGCTCTCCGCCAACCCGCCCAGGCGCAGCGGCCCCAGCGGCAAGGTGGTCTGGTGGCCGACCTGGCCGAGGCGAAGGTCGACCAGCTCCAGGCTGCCGCCGCCCAGATCGCCGGCCACGCCATCGGCCTGCGGCATGGCGCACAGCACCCCCAGGGCGGAAAGCCGGGCTTCCTCCTCGCCGGACAGAACATTGACCTGGAAGCCGAGCTGCTTTTCGATGGCGGTGACGAATTCCGGCCCGTTCTCAGCGTCGCGCACGGCGGCGGTCGCCAGCACGAACAGGGTGCCGACATCCATGGCGCGGGCCACGGCGGCAAAGCGGGCGAGATTGTCGTAGGCCGATTTCACCCCGTCCTCGGACAGCCGGCGGTGGCCGTTCATGCCCTTGCCCAGGCCGCATAGCGCTTTTTCGTTGAACAGCGGCAGCAGCACCCGGTCATGCCGGTCATAGACGACCAGGCGAATCGAGTTGGAACCGATGTCGAGAACACCGGTGCGCGCCCATTGGCCGGTCTCGGCAGGGCCATCGGCGGACGGCGCCGCGTCAGGAAACGTCGCCCCGATCCATTTTGCTCGCATTACATTCCAGTCGCGGTTCCGCTCAGGACTGGCTCATCACCAAGCGCGGCAATGGCTGCGACTTCTTAAGGGCACTCCCGCGCCCGGACAAGCTCGGATTTGTCATGAAGTAATGATGGGCATTGAATGGCGCGTCGCCAGGCTCCAATCGCGCATAGCTGCCATCCGGCAACAGACGCCAGCTCTGCTCGGTATCCTTCAGGTTGGCGATCATGATCTGGTCGAGCACCTGTTCGTGCACGGTGGGATTCTCGATCGGCACCAGCGTCTCGACGCGCCGGTCCATATTGCGTTGCATCCAGTCGGCCGAGGACATGAATATCCTGTTCTCCGGCGCGGGCATGGCGTGCCCATTGGCGAAGCAGGCGATTCGGCCATGCTCCAGGAAGCGGCCGACGATGCTCTTGACCCGGATATTCTCCGACAGGCCCTTCACGCCCGGGCGCAGGCAGCAGATGCCACGGATCACCAGGTCGATCTGCACCCCGGCCTGCCCGGCCTTGTACAGCGCGTCGATCAGCTTTTCGTCGACCAGCGAGTTCAGCTTCGCCCAGATGCCGGCCGGCTTGCCGGCCTTGGCATTGTCGATCTCGTGCTTGATGCGCTCCAGCAGCGCGTCGCGCAGCGTGTGCGGGGCGATCGCCAGCTTCGCCAGCTTTTCCGGCTTTGCATAGCCGGTCATGAAATTGAAGATGCGCGCGGCATCCTCGCAAAGCTGGGGTTCGCAGGTGAAGAACGACAGGTCGGTATAGATCTTGGCGGTCACCGGGTGGTAGTTGCCGGTGCCGAAATGGCAGTAGGACCGCAAGCCGCCGCCCTCGCGCCGCACCACCATCGAGATTTTGGCGTGGGTCTTCAGATCCATGAAGCCATAGACCACCTGGCAGCCCGCGCGTTCCAGGTCGCGGGCCCAGCGGATGTTGGCTTCCTCGTCGAAGCGGGCCTTCAGCTCGACCATCGCGGTGACCGACTTGCCGCTTTCGGCGGCCTCGATCAGCTCCTTCACGATCGGCGAATCCTGGGAGGTGCGATACAGCGTCTGCTTGATCGAGATCACCGCCGGGTCGCGCGCCGCCTGGCGCAGGAACTGCACCACCACGTCGAAGCTCTCGAACGGGTGATGCACCACGATGTCCTTGTGCCGGATGGCGGCGAAGCAATCGCCGGCGAAATCGCGGATGCGTTCCGGAAAGCGCGCATTGAAGGGCTGGAAGAGCAGATCGGCGCGTTCCGGCACGATCAGCTGCGACAGGTCGTCGATGCCGATCATCGCTTCCAGCGAGAACACGTCGCCCGGGCCGACGCCGAGCTGGTCGCTGACGAAACGGCGCAACTCGTCGGAGATCGCGCCGTTCACGGTCAGGCGGATGACGCTGCCACGGCGGCGGCGGCGCAGGGCTGATTCGAACAGGCGGACCAAATCTTCCGCTTCCTCGTCGATTTCCATCTCGCTGTCGCGCAGCACCCGGAACATGCCGTATCCGACCAGCTCGAAGCCGGGGAAAAGCTTCTGATAGAAGTGCAGGATCAGCGCCTCCATCGGCAGGAAGCGGATCGCCGCTCCCGGCAGCCGGACGAAGCGGCCGATCTGCGGCGGCATCGGCACCAGCGCCTCCAGCCGGCGATTGTCCGACGGCCGGTGCAGTTGCAGCACGATGGCCTTGGCCTTGTTCAGCAGGAACGGGAAGGGATGCGCCGGGTCGACGGCGAGCGGGGTGAGGGTGGGGAACACCTGCTCCATGAAATAGCGGTCGAGCCATTTCTGGTCGGTACGGCCGACCTGCGCCCAATCGACCACGGAGATGCCTGCCTTGCGCAGCTCCTCATGCAGGGTGCGCCAGCAAGCCTGCTGGTTGGCGATCAGCGTCGCCGTCGCCTCATGGATCGCGGCAAGCTGCTGGCCGGGGGTAAGCCCGTCCTGGCTGAGCGCCGATACGTTGGCCGCCATCTGGCCCTTCAGCCCGGCGACGCGGACCATGTAGAACTCGTCCAGGTTGGATGACGAGATCGACAGGAAGCGCAGCCGTTCCAGCAGCGGATGCTTGGGGTTCGCCGCCTCTTCAAGCACGCGCGCATTGAAAGCGAGCCAGGAAAGCTCGCGGTTGAAGAAGCGCTTGGGCGAATGCAGGTCGATCTTCTCGACAGATTCGATTTCAGCAGTCGCCACGGACAGCTCCTTTGGATACAGCGGACATCCTCTGAAATAGCACGCGGCCGGGGCCGCTGTCATGCGAGCCCCGGCCGAAATGCATTACGGTTCGATGAAGATTGCGGGCGGCGGCCACCGCCCTCGAAGGGGACGGCGGCAAACTGCCTTTTACCCCATCGTGCCGTTATAGGCGCCGCCATCCATCACCAGGTTCTGGCCGGTGATGAAGCCGGCATGGGCGCTGCACAGGAAGGCGCAGGCGGCGCCGAATTCCTCGATGGTGCCGAAGCGCCCGGCCGGATTCTCCTTCCGGCGGCCGTCCAGCACCTCGTCGATGCTCTTGCCGCTCTTCTCGGCGGCGACCGAGGCGGTCTTGCGCACGCGGTCGGTCTCGAACGGGCCGGGCAGCAGGCCGTTAATGGTGACGTTGTGCTTCACCGTCTGCCGGGCCAGGCCGGCGACGAAGCCGGTAAGGCCGGCGCGCGCGCCGTTCGACATGCCCAGAATCGGGATCGGCGATTTCACCGAGGCCGAGGTGATGTTCACGATGCGCCCGAACTTGCGCTCGATCATGCCATCCACCGTCGCCTTGATAAGCTCGATGGGGGTCAGCATGTTGGCGTTCAACGCCGCGTTCCAATCGTCCAGCGACCAGTCGCGGAAATCGCCCGGCGGCGGGCCGCCGGCATTGTTCACCAGAATGTCGGGGTTGGGACAGGCGGCCAGCACCTTGGCGCGGCCTTCCGGCGTGGTGATGTCGCCGGCGATGGCGGTCACCGTGGCGCCGCTATCCTTGCGGATTTCCTCGGCCGTGGCCTGCAATGCCTCTTCCCCGCGCGCCAGGATGAACAGCTCCACCCCCTCGCGGCCCAGCGCCAGCGCGCAGCCCTTGCCCAGCCCCTTGCTGGAGGCGCAGACAATCGCCTTGCGCCCGCGAATACCGGTTTCCATACGTCAGTTTCCTTCCTTGTCGTTTTCTGTGTTCCCGCCAGCCAGCAATGCGCGCGCCAGCGGAACCGTGATGTTGCGCCGGGATATCAGGGCCGCCTTGTCCAGCCTGTCGACGATGGACTGGACGGCGGCGAAGGAACGCTCGATGCGCGGTAGCAGGAACTGCACCAGCTCCTGGCTTACCATGAGCTGGCGGTCGGCGAACAGCTTCACCATCACCGCGGCCAGCAGCGCCTCGTCCGGCGCGCCGACGCCGATGGCGGGCAGGGCGGCGAGGCGGGACTTCAGGTCCGGCAGGGCGATGGCCCAGCGGGCGGGGGGCAGGGCGGCGGTGATCAGCAGATGTCCGTCGCGCTCGCCCAGCAGGTTCAGCAGATGGAACAGGCCGCGCTCGTCGATATCGGCGGTCAGCCCGTCCAACACGATGGCGTCGGCGCCCTCCAGCAGGGCGGGCACGGTCTCGGCCGTCACCTGCCGCGGCTCGATCCGCCGTGCGGCGCTGACCGCCTGCCAGACCGAGGCAAGGTGGGTCTTGCCGCAGCCGGCCGGCCCGTGGATCGCCAGCGCGGCGGGCAGCCGGCCGGCGCGCGGCCAGTCCGGCCAGCGGTCAAGCCAGGCGACAGCCTCCGCATTGCAGTCCGCGACCAGGAAATCTTCCCGCCCGAGTGCTGGGCGCTGCGGCAGGTCGAACGCAAGTTGGGTCATCGTCTATCGCTAAAGCCGGTCGCCGGGATCGGCCTGATGTTTATCGTACAGCGAGCTTTGAAGATATTGCTCTATGGCGAAGCGGGCCATCACGCCCATCACGGCCGCCGCCGGCACCGCCACCAGCACGCCGACGAAGCCGAACAGCGCCCCGCCGGCCAGCAGCGCGAAGATCACCCAGACCGCGTGCAGGCCCACCTTGTCGCCGACCAGCTTGGGCGTCAGGAAATTGCCCTCGATGGCCTGGCCGAGGATGAACACGCCGGCCACCGCGCCGACCTGCCAGAACGAATCGAACTGCACCAGCGCCAGGCCGATGGCGGCGATGCCGCCGGCGATCGAGCCGACGAAGGGCACGAAGGAGATCAGCCCGGCGAAGATGCCGATGATCAGCCCGAAATCCAGTCCGCACAGGGTGAGGCCGATGGCGTAGAAGGTGCCGAGGCTGAGGCACACCAGGGCCTGGCCGCGCACGAAGCCAGCCAGCGTTTCGTCGATCTCGCGCGCCAGCCGGCGGATCGTGTCGGCCTGGGCGCGCGGCAGCCAGGTGTCGATCTTGGCCACCATCTTGTCCCAGTCGCGCAGCAAGTAGAAGGCGACGATGGGGGTGATCAGGATCAGCGACAGGATATTGGCGAAGGCGGCGCCGCCGCTTATCACCCCGCCCAGGAAGCTGGCCGCCCAGCTAAGCGCCGTGCCCGACGAGCTGAGCAGCTTGGACAAATCCGGATCGCCCTGGGAGGCGAAGCGCACCCGCAGTTCCTCCAGGATCGGTTCCAGCCGTTGGCTCAGCGTGTCGATATAGCCGGGCATCCGGTCGATCAGGATCGATATCTGCGAATGCAGCAGCGGCACCAGCAGCAGCAGCATCGCCAGGAAGACGATGAAGAACAGAAACAGCGCCAGCAGCGTGCCGATGGCGCGCGAGACGCCCCAGCGCTCCATCCGGTCGACCACGGGGTCCATGAAATAGGCCAGCGCCATGCCGGCCACGAAGGGCAGCAGCACATTGCCCAGCACATAGAGCGCCAGGAACAGCAGGACGATGCCGCCGATCCAGAAGGCGATCCGCCCCCTGAAGGTCACGATTTTTGTTCAGCCTGCATGGCGCGGCTCCCCCAGATCCAGACATAGGCAATACCGGAGACCAGCGTGGTCAGCCCGACAATGTAGACGAGCAGCTGTATCAACAGCCTGTCGGCCGCCAACAGACTGTCTTCGGACAATATCTGGCCCAGCAGCACCAGCCCGACAAGACCGACCTGCGCCACCGTATTGCTCCGGGAGATCGCAAGCGGCGCCATCGTGACCTTGTGGGCCAGCGTGTGCAAGAGGATCACCCCGCCCATGATCACCAGGTCGCGGAACACCACCAGGATGACCAGCCAGACCGGCAGCAGCCCCAGATAGCCAAGCACGAGATAGGCGGAGACCAGCAGCGCCTTATCGGCAATCGGGTCGAGATAGCTGCCCAGCGCCGTGCGCGCCTGGAAGCGCCGGGCGACATAGCCATCCACCGCATCGCTGATCCCGGCCGCCAGGAACAGCCAGAAGGCCAGATCCATCTCGCCCACGATCAGCGCCCAGATCACCACCGGCACCGCCGCCATGCGCCAGACGGTCAATATGTTCGGCACCGGCTTCATCAGGCTGTGCAGGCGCATGGCGTAGACCAGTCCCTTTCAGCTCCACTTCTCTAAAGGCCGGGGAGGCGGCGGCGTCACCTCACCTCACCGCGCCGCCAGCCGCCAGCCGGTCGCATCCTCGCTGAGCGCCAGGTTGCGCTGTTCCAGGGCGCTGCGAAGCTGGTCGGTGGTGCCGGCATAGCCGATATCCAGCGTCGCCTCGCTGCGCGACAAGGATTTCACCGTCTGCTTGCGCACGATGGGCAGGCCGGACAGGCGGCGGCGAACCGTCATCCAATCCTCCAGACCGGTCAGCGGCACGGTCACGGTGAGCGTGTTTTCCATGCCCGGCTGAATCGTCGCCTGCTGCTTCCAGTCGCGGTCGAGATCGTTGGAGATACGGCTGATGGCCCGGTTCAGCAGCGCCTCGCGGGTTTCCCCCGGCTCGGCGGCCAAGGTCTCGGCGATGGCCGGGCCCGGCATGCCGCCGATCTGGTTGACCTGGATATTGACCGCCGGCTGCGTCTCGGTGCCGCCCAGCCGGGCGACGGCGACCACGCTGCTGGACGCGCCATAGCGCTGCGCCAGCGTGGTCAGTGCCGCCTCGTCGCCGGCCATCGCCTGTTCCGCGGTGATGCCGGTCAGGTCGCGGGCATCGCCCAGCGGCACCGTGATCGGCACGATGGTCTGGCCCAGCGGGGCCTGCTCCCACGCTTCGCGCCAGGGGTTGGGGTCTTCCCACAGCCTGGCGCCGCCTTCCTCGGCCAGCACCGGCACGATCAGCACGGCGGGGGCCGCGCTGACCACCGCCGCCACATTGCGCCGGCTGAGGAAGGATTGCACGGCGGCGGGGCGGAACTGCACCACCAGATTGGCCAGATAGCGCACGCCGGAGGCGCGTTCGTCGCGAATCTGGAAGCCCTGCACCATGCCCTCGATTTCGGAATCGGAAGCGCCGGGCGGCGTGCTACCGGCCGGGGTCAACCGCTCCATCAGCCGCTTGAAGGCCTCGCGCTGGCCCTCGGTCAGCGCCTGGTCGCGGGCTTCCACGGCGCTTTTGGCGGTCACGTCGATCGGCACGCCCTCGACCACATAGAGCCGCCCGCCCGCCTGGGCGTGGGCGTGCTCCAGCGGCGCAAAGACCGCCAGAACGGAGAAAAGAGCGGCGGTCGAAAGGGCCTTCAGGCGATGGACCATTGAAAAGCGTCCCGTATTCGTTATTGTTCGGCGCGCTCGCGCGGCAGGCCGGGCGCGAACCATGAAGTTTCGTGCAAAGTGGGGGCGAACTTCGCTCCAGCGCAAGGGCTTATTATCCCATGCCGGTCGATGACACCGCAAATCCGATGACCAAACGCAATAGCCTTACATACCGCGATGCGGGCGTCGATATCGATGCCGGCGACGCGCTGGTCGACGCCATCAAGCCGCTGGCCAAATCCACCGCCCGTCCGGGCGCGGACGCGGCGCTGGGCGGCTTCGGCGCGGCGTTCGATCTGAAGGCGGCCGGCTTCAAGGATCCGATCCTGATCGCCTCCACCGATGGCGTCGGCACCAAGCTGAAGGTCGCCATCGACAGCGGCCATCACGGCACGGTCGGCATCGATCTGGTCGCCATGTGCGTGAACGACCTCGTGGTGCAGGGGGCGGAGCCGCTGTTCTTCCTGGATTACTACGCCACCGGCAAGCTGGAGCCGCAGATCGCGCGCGACGTGGTCGCCGGCATCGCCGAGGGGTGCCGGCAGGCCGGCTGCGCGCTGATCGGCGGCGAGACCGCCGAAATGCCGGGCATGTACGGCAAGGGCGACTACGATCTGGCCGGCTTCTCGGTCGGCGCGGTCGAGCGCGACGGGCTGCTGACCGGCGATGGCGTGGGCGAGGGGGATATCCTGCTCGGCCTCGCTTCCAACGGCGTGCATTCCAATGGCTATTCGCTGGTCCGCCGGGTGGTGGCGGACCTTGGCGTCGATTACGAGGCACCGGCCCCGTTCGATCTGGAGCGCACGCTGGGCGAGGCGCTGCTGGCCCCGACGCGGATTTATGTGAAGGCCTGTCTGGCCGCCATCAAGGCCGGCGGCGCGGATGGGGTGAAGGCGCTGGCGCATATCACCGGCGGCGGGCTGGTGGAGAATCTGCCGCGCGTTTTCCCGAAGCATCTGGCCGCGCATATCGATGGCTCCTCCTGGGAAATTCCGGCGGTCTTCGGCTGGCTGGCCAAGGCCGGGGGCGTGGATCCGCTGGATATGCCGCGGACGTTCAATTGCGGCATCGGGATGGTGCTGGTCGTCTCCGCGGCGGCCGTGGATACCGTCGCTAGGACATTAACCGACGAAGGCGAGACGGTGTTCCGAATCGGGCGCATCGAAAAGCGCGCCGAGGACGACAAGGCGGTGGTGATCGACGGGCTGGAGGCACGGTGGAACGGCTGAAGGTCGCGGTTCTGATCTCCGGCAGGGGCAGCAACCTGCAATCGCTGATCGACGCCTGCGCCACCCCCGGCTTTCCCGCCGAGATCGTGCTGGTCCTGTCGAACAAGGCGGATGCCTATGGGCTGGTCCGCGCGCAGGAGGCCGGCATCGCCACCAAGGCGATCTCCCATAAGGCCTATCCGGATCGTGAAAGCTTCGACGCGGCGCTGCATGATGAGATCGTGGCCGCCGGCGCGCAACTGGTCTGCCTGGCCGGTTTCATGCGGCTGCTGACGCCGGGGTTCGTCGCTAAATGGCACGACCGGATGATCAATATCCACCCCTCCCTGCTGCCGGCCTTCAAGGGGCTGCACAGCCATGAGCGCGCCATCGCCGCCGGCTGCCGCTTCACCGGCTGCACCGTGCATTTCGTGCGCGCCGAGATGGATGACGGCCCGATCATCGCCCAGGCCGCCGTGCCGATCCTGCCTGGCGACAGCGCCGACGACCTCTCCGCCCGGGTGCTGATGGCCGAACATCGCTGTTATCCGCTGGCCCTGCGCCTGGTCGCCGAGGGCAAGGCGATGGTCGATGGCGAGATCGTGCGCATCGCCGATTCCGCGGCCCCGCAGGAACCGCTCCTGAACCCGCTGGCGGGATAATTCTTGGCGCCGCCGTGTCGAAGCATCGGGCGGGCTGCTCCGTCAATATAGATGCTGGCCGCCGGTGACGAAGATTTCCGTGCCGGTGACGTAGCCGAACTGGTCGGAACACAGCGCGAAGACGGTCGAGGCGACATCTTCCGGCTTGCCGAGGCGGTGCATCGGGATGCGCGGCACCAGCATCTCATATTCCGGCGACAGCATGGCGGTCTCGATCTCGCCGGGGGCCACCGCGTTCACCCGCACGCCGAGCTGGGCGAAATCCGCCGCCATCTCGCGGGTCAGCGCCGACAACGCCGCCTTCGAGGTGGAATAGGCCGAGCCGGCGAAGGGGTGGATCGAATGGCCGGCGATCGAGGTGATGTTCACGATCGAGCCCTTGCCCTTATGCAGGGCGGACGCGAAGCCGCGCGCCAGGCGCAGCGGGGCGAAGCAATTCAACTCGAACACCTGCTGCCAGGCGTCGATATCGCCGTTCAGGCAACCCAGCCTTTCCTTGAAGTCGGTCTTGGGCGACCAGCCGGCATTGTTGATCAGCGCGTGCACCGGCCCATCCTCCAGCAGCGCGTTGGCCTCGTCGATGAAGGCCTTCACGCTGTCCGGGTCGAACAGGTCGGTCGGGATGTGCGCGGTCCAGTAAGGGTCGCGCTTGCATTCGGGCGGGGCCTCGTCGCGGCTGCAGGTGATGATCTTCCAGCCGCGATCGCGGAAATAGCGGGCGGTGGAGTGGCCGATGCCGCGACTCGCACCGGTCACGATGCAGGTCTTGGCGTTCGTCAGGTCGGGTGTGTCGCTCATGGCGCGCAGCTTAGCCTATCGGGCAGTGGAAGGGGAGATGTTGCGAGCGATTCGCAACATTACAATTTCAGGGCAATGCGCAACGCCTCCAGCGCGGCTATCGCCGCCTCGGCGTCGTAGGGTTTCGCCGGAACCTTGCCCCAGACCGGGCCGGGCCAGGCGGGATCGTCCTCGAACCGGGCGATCACATGCACATGCAGCTGCGGCACCATGTTGCCCAGCGCCGCGACGTTCAGCTTCACCGGCTTGTACAGCGTCTCCAGCGCCGTGGTGACGTGTACGATCTCCTCCATCAGCAGCGCCCGGTCGGCGGCGTCGAGCTGATGGATTTCCCGGATGTCGGCGCGCTGCGGCGTCAGGATCAGCCAGGGATAGGCGGAATCATTCATCAGCAGCACGCGGCACAGGCCGAGCCGGCCAACCTCCCGCGTGTCGGATGCAAGCTGCGGATGCAGGGTGAAGTCGGTCATGCGGTTACTCGTTCTTCCGGCAAACAGAGGTGACGGGCGGGGGTGGGCACCGCCGTCTTTACCCTTAGGCCCGAAACGCCGGCTGAGTCCATCTGGGACAGGGCCGCGATAACCGATGGAGGGCGGAAAATTATCCTCTTCGCGACGGAACGGCCGCGCCCTTGCGTTCAACCCACGACAAGCCCGGTGAACGGGTTCCCGATGGGTCGTGAGGTAGGCAGATGGCGGCAAAACGGCGTTCTCCCTGGAAGATGACGATAGCGGCGGTCCTTGTGACGGCGGCCCTGGCTGGCGGCGTCGGGTACGGCATTCTGGGGGCCGGCGCGCGCGAGACGCCGGCTTACGAGACGCGCCCGGCCGCGCGCGGCGACATCCTTTCCACCATCACCTCGTCCGGCACCTTGCAACCGATCTCCTTCGTCGATGTCGGCGCGCAGGTTTCCGGCCAGTTGAAGAAGCTGCATGTCGCCGAGGGCGACTGGGTGAAGGAAGGCGACCTGCTGGCCGAGATCGATGGTCGCGTCGCCCAGTCGCGGCTGCTGGAGGCGGAGGCGACGCTGGATAATTTGGGCGCGCAATTCGCCGCCAAGCAGGCCGAGATGACCCTCGCCAAACAGCAGCAGGACCGCGCCCGCAAGCTGCTGGCGCAGGACGCCATCGCCCGCGAGGAGGTCGATATCGCGGTTTCCAGCTACAAGGTGTCGGAAGCGACGCTGAAGGCGCTGGAGGCGCAGATTCGCCAGGCTGAAGCGTCTCTCCAGACCGCCCGCGCCAACCTGGATTATACCCGCATCCTGGCGCCGCGCGACGGCGTGGTGGTGTCGATCACCGCGCAGGAGGGCCAGACGCTGAACGCCAACAACACCGCGCCCTTGATCCTGCGGATCTCCAATCTGGAAACCATGACCGTCGTGTCGCAGGTGTCGGAGGCCGATGTGTCGCGCCTGAAGGTCGGACAGGCCGCCTATTTCACCGTCCTGGGCCAGCCGGACAAGCGCTGGGAAGGCGCGTTGCGGCAGGTTCTGCCAGAACCGGAAATCCTGAATAACGTTATTTTCTACAACGCCCTGTTCGACGTTCCTAATCCGAATGGCGAGCTGATGACGCAGATGACGGCGCAGGTCTTCTTCATCCAGGAGAAGGCGGAGAATGTGCTGACCGTGCCGCTGAGCGCCGTGCGCGCCGGCCGCAATGGCGGAGGCGAGCGGATCCGCGTCATGCTGCCCGACGGTACGGTGGAGATGCGCCCGGTGACGCTGGGCCAGCGCGACGAGATCAATGTCGTGGTGCTGGACGGGCTCAAGGAGGGCGAGCGGGTGGTGGTCGGCGGCGGCGCGGTTGTGTCCTCCGGGGCGCCGGCCGGCGGCGGCAACCGGATGATGGGGATGATGCGATGAACGCGTCCACCCCGTTGCTGAAGCTGTCGGGCGTCTATCGCCGCTATGGCGAGGGCGAGGCGGCGGTCACCGTGCTGAAGGATGTCGATCTGGAGATCGGCCGCGGCGAGTTCGTCGCCATCGTCGGCCAGTCCGGCTCCGGCAAATCGACGCTGATGAACATTATCGGCTGTCTCGACCGGCCGACCGAGGGCCGCTACGAGGTCGCCGGACAGGATGTCGCCGATCTGTCGACCGATGCGTTGGCGGGCCTGCGCCGGCAGACCTTCGGCTTCATCTTCCAGCGCTATCATCTGGTGCCGGGCATCACCGCGCTGGGCAATGCCGAACTGCCGGCGGTCTATGCCGGCCTGTCCGGCGCGCAGCGTCGCGGCCGGGCGGAAAAGCTGCTCGGCCGGCTGGGCCTGTCGGACCGGCTGACGCATCGCCCGTCGGAGCTGTCGGGCGGGCAGCAGCAGCGCGTCGCCATCGCCCGCGCGGTGATCGGCCGGCCGAAGCTGCTGCTGGCCGACGAGCCGACCGGCGCGCTGGACAGCGAGAGCGGCCGCGAGGTGATGGGCATCCTGCACGAGATGCACCGCGAAGGCCGCACCATCGTCATCGTCACCCACGCGCCGGAGATCGCCGAGCAGGCCGAGCGCGTCATCCAGATCAAGGATGGCGTGATCGTCAGCGACGAGCGTACGCGGCCGGCGCTGACGGGGCAGGGGCCGGGCGCGCCGGCGCCTGCCGATGGCATGGCGCTGGCCAAGGTGATCGGCGAATCCTTCGCCATGGCGATGCGGGCGCTGGCGCATAACAGGCTGCGCACGCTGCTGACCATGCTGGGCATCGTGATCGGCGTCGCCTCGGTGGTGGCGATGCTGGCCATCGGCACCGGGGCGCGGCAGAACATCATGACCCGCATCGAGGCGATGGGCACCGACCTGCTGCTGGTGAAGCGCGGCCAGCTCGGCGTGCGCGCCTCCGGCCGGGAGGTGATCAGCTTCGTCGCTCCCGATATCGAGGCCATCGCCAAGCTGCCCGGCGTCGAGGCCGTGGTGCCGGAGACGACGCAGACCGTGCTGATCCGCTACGGCAACCGCGACGGCCAGGTTTCCGCTCTGGGAACCGGCCGCGACTATCCCGCCGTGCGCGCCTGGAACGCGGAGCGGGGCGTGTTCTTCACCCGCGATCACGAGCGGCGCTACGCCCAGGTGGTGGTGATCGGCGCCAGCATCGCCAAGTCGCTGTTCGCGCAGGAAAACCCGGTCGGCAAATACCTGCTGGTCGACAGCGCGCCCTTCCAGATCATCGGCGTGATGGAGGCCAAGGGCATCACCACCGGCGGTGGCATGTACGACCGCGACGAAATGATCTGGCTGCCCTATTCGACCGCCGGCACGCGGCTGTTCGGCCGCCAGCATTTCAGCGACATAACGGTCAAGGTTGCCCCCGGATATCAGCTCGCCGAGGTGGAGCAGCGGCTGCATGAATTGCTGCTGCGCCGGCACGGCAAGGAGGATTTCCACATCCGCAACATGGGCGAGATCATCGATACGGTGAACGCCACGCAGGACACGTTCCAGACCCTGCTGGGGGCCATCGGCATCATCTCGCTGCTGGTTGGCGGCATCGGCGTGATGAACATCATGCTGGTTTCGGTGACCGAGCGGATCGGCGAGATCGGCGTGCGCATGGCGGTCGGCGCAAGGCCGCTGGACGTGATGCTGCAATTCCTCACCGAATCGGTGATCGTCTGCTTCATCGGCGGCATGCTGGGCGTGGCGCTGGGCATCGGCGCCAGCTACGCGCTGACCGCGCTGGGCAGCGGCTGGAACGCCGTCGTCACCCTGGAGCCGATCCTGCTGGCCTTCGGCTGCGCCTTCCTGACCGGCCTCGTCTTCGGCCTGGCCCCGGCCCGCAAGGCCGCCCGGCTGGATCCTGTCGCCGCCCTTACGCGGGAGTAACGGATATGAAGAAACTGTCCCTGGCGGTGGTCGCCGCCCTTGCCTTGTCGGCCTGTGCGACGGAGGTGCCGACGGCGGTAAAGCCGATCACCGCTCCGTCGGGCTGGCGGGCTGGCGGCGATGCGCCGCTGGCCGATTCTCTGCCCGGCTCGGTCAGCGAGGGCTGGTGGACCGCCTTCGACGATCCCGAGATGGATGTGGTGGTGGCCGAGGCGCTGGAAGGCAATTTCGACCTGCGCGCCGCCGGGGCGCGGGTTCAACAGGCCCAGGCGGTGCTGCGCAGTCAGGCCTCCAATTTGATGCCGCAGGTCAACGCCAGCGGCGGCGGCAGCTATCGCACCTATCTGGACGACCGGGCGAGCGGCCGCAGCTTCGATGCCGGCATCGGCATTAATTACACCGTCGATCTGTGGGGCGGGCTGGCGGCGGCCGAGCGCGCCGCCGCCGCCGACCTGGCGGCGACCGAGCAGGACCGGGCGGCCACCGCGCTCGACCTCAGCCTGGCGGTGGCACAGCTTCACTTGCAGCATCGCGCGCTGCTGGATCGTCTGGCCATCGCCACAGACAGCCTGGAAACGGCGGAGCGGCTGGTCGGGCTGGTGCGCTCGCGCTACGACGCCGGCGCGGTGTCCCGCCTCGATCTCTCGCTGACCGAGACGAATTTCTACAATGAGCGCGCCTCGGTGGAATCGCTGCGCCAGTCGCTGGCGGAACTGGAGAATTCCCTGTCGCTGCTGCTCGGCAAGCCGCCGGCGGAGATTTACTTCGCGCACTATCGCGGCAGCATCGGCGTGCTCGACGTGGCAACGCCGCCGACCGTGCTGAGCATGCCGGCCAGCGTGCTGGCGCGCCGGCCGGATATCCAGTCGGCGGAGCTGCGCCTGGCCTCGGCGGAAGCCGATATCGAGGCGGCGCGGGCCGCACTGCTGCCCAGCCTGACCATCGGCGTCGATGGCCGCATGGTGGCCGAAACCATCGCCGGCGCGTTCGACCCGACGCGCCTGGCGCTGGCGATCCCGGTGGCGCTGGCCCAGGCGGTGTTCGATGGCGGTCGCCGCCAGGCCAATATCGATATTGCCGTCGCCCAGCGCGAGCAGCTTTTGCAGAATTACGGTCAGGCGGTGCTGGGCGCGCTGGTCGATGTCGAGGATGCGCTGGTCGCCATCCGCGCGCTGGAACGGCGCGAGGCCTCCGAGCGGCTGGCGCTGGACAGCGCCGAGCAGAGCTTCCGCCTGTCGGAAGTGCAGTATGGCGCCGGCCGCACCGATTCGCTGACGCTGCTGACCGCGCAGCAAACCCTGCTGCGCGCCCGGACCTCGGTGATCGATACCCGCAGCCTGCGCCTGCAGGCCATCGCCGCCCTCTATGCCGCGCTTGGCTACACGCCGCCGGAGGTGGCGGTGTAGCGCAGCCCCTTAGCGGGTGTGGCCGATTGCCGGCTGCACCGGGGCTTGCAGCGGCGCGGGCGCGCTGCCGGCGGCCAGCCAGGGCTGCAGGCCGGCCAGCAGCCGGGTCAGGGTCTGGACCTGTGTGAGGACGCCGAAAAAGCCGCCGCCGCCACGCATCGTTTCCATCAGCGCATCCAGCGGCTTGCGGCGGGGCGGGAAGGGCAGTAGCTGCAGCGCGGCCTGCGGCTCCAGGCTCAGCGCCTCGCGCAGGGCTTCCAGCGCCATGTGATAGCCGCCCAGATCGTCGATCAGCCCCATTGCCTGCGCATCCGTGCCCGACCAGACGCGGCCGCGCGCCGCCCGGTCGATCGCGGCGTCGTCCAGGCCGCGCGCCGCCGCCGCCTTGCCGGAGAAATCGGCATAGATGCGGTCGAGCTGGGCGTTCATGCGCTGCGCGCCTGCATAGTCAAACGGCTCGATCGGGCTGTAGAGCCGGGCATTCGCGCCGACCGAGATGGCGTCATGGCCGATCCCCAGCTTCTCCAGCAAGCCGGCGACCACCACCTTGCCGCCGGCGACGCCGATGGAGCCGGTGATGCTGGTCGGCTGGGCGATGATGCGGTCCGCGCCCATGGCGATGAAATAGCCGCCCGACGCGGCCACGTCGCCCATCCAGGCCACCACCGGCTTGCCGGCGGCCTTGGCGCGCTCCACCGCGTGCAGGATGCTGTCCGAGGCGATGTAGGAGCCGCCGGGGCTGTCCACGCGCAACAGGATCGCCTCGATCTCCGGATCGGCGATGGCGGCCTCAATGGCGCGCACGATGCGGGCGCTGGAGGCGACCTCCGGCATCAGATTGCTGGCCTCTGCCTGGCGCACAATGGGGCCGGCGCCGACGATCAGGGCCACATCCGTGGCCGCGCCGTCATAGGCGGGCATGGCGCTGGCGTAGCGGGTGAGGGGAACCGGCACAGCCTGTTCGCCGGCGCGGGCCAGCACGGCGCCGCGGGCGGTGTCGATATAGGCCAGCCGGTCGACCAGCTTGCCCGCCAGCGCATCCTCCGCCGATAGCGGCGCGCGGTCGATCAGCGCGCGCAGCGCCGCGGCGTCGATGCCGCGAGCGTCGGCGATATCCGCCACCATGCGGTCGAACAGCGACTGCACGAGCTGCTGGTAATTCTCGCGCACCGGCGCGCTCATCTGCTCGCGCGCCAGCATTTCTATGACGCCCTTATATTCGTGCCGCTGAAACATCTGCGGTTCGACGCCGATCTCGCTCAGGGCCTGGCGGAAGAACAGGAACTCCAGCGAAATGCCGGTCAGCCCCAGATCGCCGGAAGGCTGCAGCCAGATTTCGTCGAAGGCGGTGGCGAGGTAATAGGCGGCGCTGGCCGCGCCCGCCTCGCCGAACGTGTCGGCAAAGGCGATGGCGGGCTTGCCGGCGGCACGGAAGCGCTGCACCGCCTCGCGCAGCTCCTGCGCTTCGGCCTGCCCCATCTCGGCGTGGCTGAGGTCGGCATACAGCGCGCCGACGCGGTGGTCGCGCGCGGCGCGGTCGATGGCCTGCAGCGTCTCCACCAGGGTCGGCTGGCCGTTGAAGCCGGAAGCGATGCTGCTGAACGGATCGTCGGAGGCAGTCTCGGCCAGCGGGCCGGTCAGCGTCATCGACAGCACCATGCGCTCCGGCAGATCGGTCTCGCGCCATTGTTCCGGCAGCTCCGGGGTCAGCCGGTCGATGGCGTAATAAATCCCGCCGAACAGGATAAGCGCCGCCACCCCGAACAGGGCCAGCAGGCCGACGATCAGGCGACGCAGCCAGGTCAACATGGGATCACAATGCTCCGGTCAGGCCGCGCTGGCGCAGCACATGGTCGGCCAGGACGAGGGCCATCATCGCTTCGCCCACCGGCACCGCGCGGATGCCGACGCAGGGATCGTGGCGGCCCTTGGTGCGCACCTCGATCTCGCGGTTGTAGCGGTCGACCGAGCGGCGCGGGCTGAGGATGGAGCTGGTCGGCTTCACCGCAAAGCGCACGACGATATCCTGCCCAGTGGAAATGCCGCCCAGGATGCCCCCGGCCTTGTTCGACAGGAACTCGACCTTGTTGCCGGCGCTGCGCATCTCGTCGGCATTCTCCTCGCCGGTCAGCGCCGCCGCCTCGAAGCCGGCGCCGATCTCCACGCCCTTCACGGCGTTGATCGACATCATGGCGCGCGCCAGGTCGCTATCCAGCTTGTCGTAGATCGGCTCGCCCAGCCCGGCGGGGAAGCCGCTGGCGACCACCTCGATCACCGCGCCGCAGGAGGAGCCGGATTTGCGGATGCCGTCGAGATAGGCGGCCCAGTCGCCGGCCGCCTTGGCATCGGGGCACCAGAAGGGGTTGTTCTCGGTCTCGGCCCAGTCCCAGCTTTCGCGCTCGATCCGGTGCGGGCCCATCTGCACGAGCGCGCCGCGGATCGAGATGGCGTCGCCCAGCACATGGCGCAGCATCTTGCGCGCCACGCCGCCGGCCGCCACCCGCATCGCCGTTTCGCGCGCCGAGGATCGCCCGCCGCCGCGATAATCCCGGATGCCGTATTTCGCCTGATAGGTGAAATCCGCATGACCGGGGCGGTACTGGTCGGCGATCTCGGAATAATCCTTCGAGCGCTGGTCGACATTCTCGACGATCAGCCCGATGGGGGTGCCGGTCGTCTGCCCGTCGAACACGCCGGAGACGATCTTCACCTGGTCCGGCTCCTGGCGCTGGGTGGTGTAGCGCGACTGGCCCGGCCGGCGACGATCGAGCCAGAGTTGCAGATCGTCCTCGGACAGCGGGATCAGCGGCGGCACGCCATCGACCACGCAGCCGATGGACGGGCCGTGGCTCTCGCCCCAGGTGGTGAAGCGGAACGCCGTGCCGAAGCTGTTGCCGGCCATCGTCAGACGACGGAGATATCGGGCGCGTCGACAGCCTTCATGCCGACGACGTGATAGCCGCAATCGACATGGTGCACTTCGCCGGTTACGCCGGTCGAGAGATCGCTGATCAGATAGAGCGCGGAACCGCCGACATCCTCCAGCGTCACATTGCGCTTCAGCGGGGAATTGTACTGGTTCCACTTCAGGATATAGCGGAAATCGCCGATGCCGGAGGCGGCCAGCGTCTTGATCGGGCCGGCCGAGATGCCGTTCACCCGGATGCCCCGGTCGCCCAGATCGACGGCGAGGTAGCGGATGCTGGCTTCCAGCGCCGCCTTGGCCACGCCCATCACGTTGTAATGCGGCATGACGCGTTCCGCGCCGTAATAAGTCAGCGTCAGCAGGCTGCCGCCATCATTCATCATCGGTACCGCGCGCTGCGCCACGGCGGTGAAGGAATAGCAGGAAATATCCAGCGTATTCAGGAAGTTGTCGCGCGTCGTGTCGAGATACTTGCCCTTCAGCTGGTCCTTGTCGGAATAGGCGACGGCATGGACGATGAAGTCCAGCGTGCCCCAGGCCGATTTCAGCGCCTCGAAGGTCGCGTCGATGCTGGCCTCGTCGGTCACGTCGCAAGGCAGCAGCAGGCTGGAGCCGATGGAGGCGGCCAGCGGCTCGACCCGCTTCTTCAGCGCGTCGCCCTGATAGGTGAACGCCATCTCGGCGCCATGCGCCGCCAACGTGCGCGCGATGCCCCAGGCGATCGAGCGATCATTCGCGACACCCATTACCAGGCCGCGCTTGCCGGCCATCAATGGCGTGGCGTTCGTCATCAGTTCCAACTCACGTATTACGGGCGAAAAAGGCTGCGCATCCTACACGAAACCGTAAAGCGGGGTAAAGCGATGGCAACCGCGTGGCTGCAATCCGCTTACTCCATGCCGGCCGCCTTGCGGGGATTGTAGCTGTTCTTCGGCTGCCAGCGGGCGAGGAAGTCGGTCAGCTCGCGGTCGGGCGGGTCGGGCAGCATGATGCGCAGGGTGACGTATTGATCGCCATGGGTGGCGGATTTGGAATCGTGGATGCCCTTGCCCTTCAGGCGCATCTTGGTGCCGCCGCTGGCGCCGGGGGGAATTTTCAACTGCACCCGGCCATGAATCGTGGGCACCGGGATCGACGCGCCCATCACCGCCTCCTGCAGGGTTACCGGCAGGTCGAGATGGATGTTCATGTCCACGCGCTCGAAATAGGGGTGCGGCTTTACCGTCACCTCGACATAGGCGTCGCCGGGCGGGCTGCCATGCGCGCCGGGGCGGCCCTGGCCCTTCAGACGCAGCGTCTGGCCGCTCTGCGTGCCGGCCGGCACGGCGACGTCCAGCGTCTTGCCGTCGGGGAAGGTGACGCGCTTCTTAGCCCCGGCGGCGGCTTCCACGAACTCGATGTCGAGCTTGTAGGTCAGGTCGGCGCCGCGCTGGCTGTCGCGCGTCTGGGTGCCGGCGCCGGCATTCGCCCCAGTGGCTCCCCCGGCGGCTCCCCCGGCGGTGCCGCCGGTGCGGGCGTCCTGTTCGGGATGGATGCCGGCGGCGCGGAAGAATTCGGCGAAGATATCCTCGGCCCGGCCGCCGCCGCCGAACGGTCCACGCTGGCTGGAGCCGCCGCTGCTGCGGGTGCCGGCGCGCGCGCCGCGATAGCCGCCGCGCGAGAAACGCCGCTCATTGCCCTCGGCGTCGAGATCGCCCCGGTCGTATTTCGCGCGGCGGTCGGCGTCGGACAATAGATTATAGGCGGTGTTGATTTCCTTGAACTGGCGCTCGACGTCCGGGTTATCCGCGTTCACGTCGGGATGGTATTTCTTCGCCAGCTTGCGGAAGGCCGCTTTGATCTCGGCCTGCGACGCGGTCGGCGCCACGCCCAGCACGTCATAAGGATCGCGCATGCTGCGTGGCGCCCCCGTTTCCTACTGTACCATCTTCCAGCTGCCGTCCGGCTGCCGGCAGGCGGTGCCATAGGCCCGCTCCGTCTGGCCGCCGATATTCACGGTCTGCTGGAATTCGCGGCAATAGGCGCCGTCATTGGCGGTGCCGTCGCGCACCGGGATCACGGTGCCGGAATTGCCGGTGCCGGGATTGTTCCAGGCGATGGTCTGGCCGACCGGGGCGGCCTGCGCCTGATGCATCGCCGAGGTGGCCTTCTGCTTATCGACATCGTCCAGGCCGCGGCCGACCTCGCCACCCAGGAACGCGCCGATCAGCGCGCCCGCGGCGGTTGTCGCCAGCCGGCCGGTGCCGCCGCCGAACTGCGCGCCGGCGACCGCGCCGCCAACGCCGCCCAGCACGCTGCCGACGGTCTGCTTGGTGCCGTAATTGCTGTTCTCGCACGCCGCCAGGGCGAACAGGGCGGCCATGGCGATAATTGTCTTCCTAAGCATGCTCTCGAACCTCGTTAGGCCTTCGATATGCGGCCAAGTCCAGATTTTGTGGAACGTGCGGTCCCGAACCGGCATATCGACACAAGATACTGCGGTAATCGCCCATGCCGAAAGCTCTTTTTGCACATCAGGCAATTGCCGTCGATGGCTGGACCCAGGGAACGCACATCATTAGCTTAGCGATCTCCCGCGGCGAAATTGAGGCGATATCAGATGACCGAGGCTCCGTTCAGCGACCCCTTCGAGCGCTTTCAATCCTGGTTCGAGGAAGCCAAGCAGAAGGAGATCAACGATCCGAACGCGATGACCGTCGCCTCGGTCGATGCGTCCGGCCGCCCGTCGCTGCGCATGGTGCTACTGAAGGGCCATGACGAGCGCGGCTTCGTTTTCTTCACCAATTTCGAGAGCCGCAAGGGCCGCGAGCTGCTGGCCAACCCGCAGGCAGCCTTGCTGTTTCACTGGAAGTCGCTGCGCCGGCAGGTCCGCATCGAAGGGCCGGCCAGCCCGGTGAGCGAGGCGGAGGCGGACGAATATTATCACAGCCGGCCGCGCCAGAGTCAGATCGGCGCCTGGGCCTCGCAGCAATCCCGGCCGCTGGAAAGCCGTTTTGCGCTGGAGAAGGCGGTGGCGAAATACGCCGCCAAGCATCCGGTCGGCGAGATTCCCCGGCCGCCCTACTGGTCGGGATTCCGCATCGTTCCCGATTACTTCGAATTCTGGGAGGATAAGCCGTTCCGCCTGCATGACCGGCTGGTGTTCCAGCGGGCCGGCGGGAACTGGCGCACCGAGAAGCTGTTCCCTTAATCGCCTATGGGGAGAACCCACCGGGGGAGGCGATGGAGACGCGGAAACTGACGGGGCAGGAAGCCGGCCGGCTGATGCGGCGGGCGACGCGCTTTGCCGTGATCGCCGCCCTGATTCTTATTGTCGTCAAGTTCGCCGCCTGGCTGATGACCGATTCGGTGGCGCTGCTGTCCAGCCTGATCGATTCGGCGCTGGACGCCTTCGCCTCGCTGGTGAATTTGCTGGCGATCCGCCAGGCGCTGGTGCCGCCGGACCGCGAGCACCGCTTCGGCCATGGCAAGGCGGAGCCGCTGGCGGCGCTGGCGCAATCCGCCTTCATCACCGGGTCCGCGATCTTCCTGCTGATCGAGGCGGCGCGCCGGCTATGGCAGCCGCAACCGACGTCGCAGGAGGGCGTCGGCATCGCCGTCATGATGTTCTCCATCGCCGTGACCGTGGGGCTGGTGGCCTATCAGGCGCATGTCGTGCGGCGCACCAGCTCGCTCGCCATCACCGCCGACAGCCTGCATTACAAGGGCGACCTGCTGATCAATGTCTCGATCATCGTGTCGCTGGTGTTGAGCGGCTGGTTCGGCGTCACCCTGGCGGACCCGGTCTTCGCGCTGGGCATCGCCGGCTATCTGATCTTCACCGCCTGGGGCATTCTGCGCGAGGCGCTGGACATGCTGATGGACCGCGAGCTTCCGGCCGACGAGCGGCAGGCGATCCTGGACATCGTCCGGCGCGAACCGGCGGTGCTGGGGGTGCATGATCTGCGCACCCGCTCGGCCGGGCAGCGCCGCTTCGTGCAGATGCATCTGGAACTGGACGGGGCGATGAGCCTGAAAGCCGCGCACGATATCGCCGATTCGGTGGAGGCGGCCGTGGAGGCGGCTTTTCCCGCCGCCGAGGTGATCGTGCATCAGGACCCGTTCGGCATTCCCGACAAGCCGCGATGAGCAGTCTGGACGATATCCTCGCCTTCCTGGCCCAGCCGGAGACCTATGGCGTCGCCGGGCCGGTGGAGCGCCTGGAAACCCACAGCGCCTACGTCTTTTTGGCCGGCGAGCGGGCCTACAAGATCAAGAAGCGGGTCGATTTTCCCTACATGGATTTCTCGACGCTGGAGAAGCGCCGCGCGGCCTGCATGGCGGAGCTGGAGATCAACCGCCGCACCGCGCCGGATTTGTATCTGGCGGTGCAGCCGGTCACCGACGACGGCGCGCTCCATCTGGGCGGCGCGGCGGCGGCGGCCGTCGAGTGGGTGGTCGTCATGCGCCGGTTTCCGCAGGAAGCGCTGTTCGACAGGCTGGCCGCCAGGGGCGCGCTGTCGCCAGAGCTGATGGACGGGCTGGCCGATGCGGTGGTGGCGCTGCACGAGGCGGCGGAGCGATCCGTCGAGCGTGGCGGCAAGGCCGCCTTCGGCCGCTATGTCGAGGGCAATGCGGCGGAGCTGGAGCGCGCCATCGGCGACGTGTTCGAGGCCAGGCCGGTGGCGCGGGCGAACCAGGGCTGCCGGGCGGCGCTTGAGCGGCTGGGCGACAGGCTCGACCAGCGCCGCGCCGCCGGGTGGGTGCGGCGCTGTCACGGCGATCTGCATCTGCGCAATATCTGCCTGATCGACGGCGCGCCGACGCTGTTCGACGCCATTGAGTTCAACGAGGATTTCGCGGTCATCGACATCCTCTACGATCTCGCCTTCCTGCTGATGGACCTCGACCATCGCGGCCTTGCCGGCCACGCCAACCGGCTGTTGAACCGCTATCTGTCGCATATCGGCTATGACGGGCTGGCGGCATTGCCCTTCATGATGGCCTGCCGCGCGATCATCCGCGCCCATGTGACCGGCCGGCTGGCGGAAGGTCAGGAAGATGGCGCGGCCGCCGCCGGGGAGGCGCGCGGCTATCTCGACCGGGCGCTGAGCTACCTGTCGCCGGCGCCGGCGCGGCTGATCGCGGTCGGGGGCATTTCCGGCAGCGGTAAATCGACCCTGGCCCGGGCGCTGGCGCCTTGCATCGGCGCGCCGCCCGGCGCCGTGGTGCTGCGCAGCGACGTGATCCGCAAGCGGCTTTATGGCGTGGCCGAGACGGAACGCCTGCCGGCGGCGGCCTATGAGTGGCAGGTGTCCGTGCGCGTCTTCGCCGAGATCGAGCGGCGGGCGGAGCAGGTGTTGCGGCAGGGGCACGCGGTCATCGCCGACGCGGTCTATGGCAATGACGGCCAGCGCGACGGCATCGCCGCGGTGGCCGGCCGGCTGGGCGTGCCGTTCGACGGCGTCTGGCTGGAAGCGCCGGCGGCGGTGCTGGAGCAGCGCGTCGATGCCCGCCGGGGCGATGCCTCAGACGCCACGGCGGCGGTGGTGCGCGCCCAGCTTTCCGGCATCAGGCCGCCGCGCGACTGGCATCGCCTCGATTCCTCGGCCGGACCGGACTCGGCGCTGCGGGCGGCGCGGCAGGCGCTGGGCGCTTGAGGGGCCTTTCCCGCCTGTTGCTGGTCGGCGTGCTGGCGGCTTTGCTGTCGGGTTGCGGCGTCGACGTGACCCAGAGCATCCAGTGCGAAAGGCTGCTGAGCGCGCTGGAACCGGCCTATCCCGATATCGGCCCGATTGACTGGAGCGAACCGGACGCCCCGCCGAACAGCATACGCGGCGATTATTACGTGGCGGGCGATCCCGCCCGGCATTGGATACGCTGCCAGTTTCGCGGCGCGCGGTTCGAGGAAGGGCGCTTCGACCTGGCCGGTGTGGCGAGCGACCGACAGGGCGTGCTGTCGCCGGTGCAGTTCCAGCTTCTGTTCCTGGCCTTGCGCCTCGACCCGCCGGAGCGCCGGTTGAGCGCGGCCCAGATACAGCGAACGGACGCGACTATCGATCGCTTCTATTTCCTCCAGCAGCTCGTGAACATGGCGACGCTGGCCTGCGTCTACGCGCTGCTGGCGGCGGGGTTTACCCTGGTCTATGGCATTATCGGCAAGATCAATTTCGCTTTCGGCGAGATGGCGATGCTGGGCGCCTATGTCTCGGTGATCGCCACCGTGCTGCTGGGATTGGCCGGCGCGCAGGAGCAGACGCTGGGGCTGCTGGCCGTGCTGGCGGCGGCGATGCTGGCGACCGGGGCCTATGGCTGGGTCACCGACCGGCTGGTGTTCCGCCCGCTGCGCCGGCGCGACTCGCACGCGCCGCTGATCGCCGCCATCGGGCTGTCGATCTTCCTGCAGGAGGCGGTGCGGCTGCTGCAAGGCACGCGCGACCGCTGGGTGCAGCCGCTTTTCGGCGAGCGCTATCTGCTGGCCGATCCGGGCGGTTTTCCGGTCTATGCCACGCTGCGGCAGATCATGGTGGTCGGTATGGCGGCGGTGCTGCTGGGCGGGCTGGCGCTGCTGATGCGCCGCAGCCGCTATGGCCGTCACTATGCCGCCTGCGCCGACGATCCGCGCATGGCGGCGCTGCTGGGCGTGAATGTCGACCGCACGGTGGCGTTCAGCTTCGCCATCGGGGCGGCGTTCGCGGCGGCCGGCGGGCTGGTGCTGGCGCTGTATTATGGCGGGGTGAACGCCTATATGGGCTTCCTGGTCGGCTTCAAGGCGCTGACCGCCGCCATCGTCGGCGGCATCGGCTCGGTGCCGGGGGCGATCCTGGGCGGATTGATCATTGCCGGCCTCGAGACCTTCTGGTCGGCCTATCTGACGGTCGCCTACAAGGAGGTGGCGATCTTCGCGCTGCTGGCGCTGACCCTGGCGCTGCGTCCGTCCGGTCTGCTGGGCCGGGATCGGGGGCGTGGGGATTAGCCAAGGCTTCCAGCCACTTGGCCCCATCACTTGGCCCCATCACTTGGCCCCATCACTTGGCCCCATCACTTGGCCCCATCACTTGGCCCCATCACTTGGCCCCATCACTTGGCCCGGCCTTCCCGGCGCGCCATATAACCCCCATGCGTATTCCCAAACCAGAAAGCTGGGTCGAGGTGCGGCCGGAAGGGCTATATGTCCGCCCCGGCCGCTTCCATGTCGACCCCACGCGGCCGGTGCCCAAGGCCGTCATCACCCATGGCCATGCCGACCATGCCCGCGCCGGCCACAAGGCGGTGCTGGCGACGCCGGGCACGCTGGCGATCATGGCGGCGCGCTACGGCGTGGAGGAGGGGCAGGCCCGCCAGGCGCTTTCCTATGGCGAGCCTGTCAATATCGGCGAGGTCGAGCTGCGGCTGCATCCCGCCGGCCATGTGCTGGGCAGCGCGCAGGTCAGCCTCACCTATCGCGGCAGCCGCATCGTCGTCTCCGGCGATTATAAGCGCCGGCGCGACCCGACCTGCCCGCCCTTCGAGCCGGTGCCGTGCGACGTGTTCGTCACCGAGGCGACCTTCGCCCTGCCGGTGTTCCGCCATCCGCCGGACAGCGAGGAGATCGGCAAGCTGCTGCATTCCCTGGCGCTGTTCCCGGAGCGCGCGCATGTCGTCGGCGTCTATGCGCTGGGCAAGGCGCAGCGGGTGATCCGCCTGCTGCGCGAGGCCGGCTACGACGCGCCGATCTTCATCCATGGCGCCCTGCAAGGCCTGTGCGCGCTGTACGAGGCGCAGGGCGTCGCCCTCGGCCCGCTGCTGCCGGCGCTGGCGCGCGAGAAGGAGGAGTTTCGCGGCCGCCTCGTGCTGGCCCCGCCCTCGGCCATCGCCGACCGCTGGTCGCGCCGCCTGCCGGAGCCGGTGACGGCGGTGGCGTCGGGCTGGATGCGGGTGCGCCAGCGCGCCAAGCAGCGCGGCGTCGAGCTGCCGCTGGTGATCTCCGACCATGCCGATTGGGACGAGCTGTGCCAGACCCTGGCCGATGTCGGCGCGCCCGAAATCTGGGTGACGCATGGGCGGGAGGAAGCGCTGGTGCATCATGCCCGTGCGCAGGGCATCCGCGCCCGCGCCCTGGCGCTGGTCGGGTTCGAGGAGGAGGGCCAATGAAGCCCTTTGCCGCTTTGCTCGACGCGCTGATCTTCATGCCGTCGCGCAACGGCAAGCTGCGGCTGATGACGGAATACTTCGTCACCACGCCCGATCCCGACCGGGGCTATGCGCTGGCGGCGTTGACCGGCGACCTCAATTTCCGGGGCGCGAAGCCGGCGCTGGTGCGCCAGCTTGTGGCCGAGCGGGTGGACCCGGAGCTGTTCGGCTGGTCCTACGATTTCGTCGGCGACCTAGCGGAGACGGCGGCGCTGATCTGGCCGGAGCGGCCGACCAACCGCGACTGGCCGCATCTGGCCGAGGTGGTGGAGGCGTTGAACGGCGCCGGCCGCGCGGAGGTGCCGGCGCTGCTGGCCGGCTGGCTCGATGCGCTGGACGCCACCGGCCGCTGGGCGCTGCTGAAGCTGATCACCGGGGGGCTGCGCGTCGGCGTCTCGGCCCGGCTGGCGAAGACCGCAGTGGCGGCTATCGGCGGGCAGGACGTGGCCGAGGTGGAGGAGGTCTGGCACGGCCTGACGCTGCCCTACGAACCGCTCTTCGCCTGGGTCGAGGGCCGGGCGGAGCGGCCCAACGTGGCGGCGGGGGCGGGCTTCCGGCCGCTGATGCTGGCCAACCCGCTGGAGGAGCGCGACGCCGACAGCCTCGACATCGCGCTCTACCGCGCCGAATGGAAATGGGACGGCATCCGCGTGCAGATGGCCGCGAAAGGCGGCGAGCGGCGCATCTATTCCCGCACTGGCGACGATATCTCCGGCGCGTTCCCCGATCTGCTGGAGGCGATGGAGTTCGACGCCGTGGTGGATGGCGAACTGCTGGTGCTGCGCGACGGCGCGGTGGCCCCGTTCAACGATCTGCAGCAGCGGCTGAACCGCAAGAGCGTCACCGCCAAGATGCTGCGCGACTATCCCGCCCATGTGCGGCTCTACGATCTGCTGTTCGAGGAAGAAGAGGATCTGCGCCCGCTCTCCTTCGATGCAAGGCGGCTGCGGCTGGAGCAATGGCACGGGCGGGTGGCCCCGAAGCGCACCGACCTGTCGCCGCTGATCCCGGTGAGCGATATAGAGTCGCTGCGCCATCTGCGCGCCGGCGCGCGCGACCAGTCGATCGAGGGGCTGATGTTGAAGCGCGCCGACAGCCCCTATCTGGCGGGCCGGCCAAAAGGCCCCTGGTTCAAATGGAAACGCGACCCGCTGACGCTCGACGTGGTGCTGATGTACGCCCAGCGCGGCCATGGCAAGCGCTCCTCCTTCTATTCCGACTATACCTTCGGCGTCTGGCGCGAAGAGGCAGCGGGCGGCCCGATTCTGGTGCCGGTCGGCAAGGCCTATTCCGGCTTCACCGACGAGGAGCTGCTGCGCATCGACAAATGGGTGCGCGCCCACACCACCAACCGTTTCGGCCCGGTCCGCGAGGTCGAGCCCGGCCTGGTCTTCGAGGTCGCCTTCGACAGCGCCCACCCGTCCCCCCGCCACAAGAGCGGCTATGCGCTGCGCTTTCCCCGCATCCACCGCATCCGCTGGGACAAGCCGATCGAGGAAGCGGACCGGATCGAGGCTGTGGCGGGGTTGGTGGCGGTCTGAGACAACCAAATGGAGGAAGCGCCAGCCGTATTCTCTCGCCGTCATTCCCGGGCTTGTGCCGGGAATCCAGGGTCCAGCTTGCTCGACCGACGATCCAGCAAGCGGAAGCATGGCCCCCGCGACAAGTGTGGGGGTGACGGATTGGGAATGGCTCATAGCTGATGCCTAGCGCCTGGCCGTAGATCCAGCACTTGGGAGACGCTGTGCCATAAGCCCGATGGAGCCGTGCGGCGCTCCCTTGTATAAGGGGGTGGGACAGCCGTCCGTGGGGGCGGCGCGCGGGCTTTGTTTCAGGGGAAAACACGTAATGCTGGAGCAGTTCTTCAAGCTTCGCGAGCATGGCACGACCGTGCGGACGGAGGTGCTGGCGGGGCTAACGACCTTCCTGACGATGGCGTACATCATCTTCGTCAATCCGGCGATCCTGTCGGATGCGGGGATGGATTTCGGGGCGGTGTTCGTCGCCACCTGCCTGGCGGCGGCCATCGGCACGGCGATCATGGGGCTGTTCGCCAATTATCCCATCGCGCTGGCGCCCGGCATGGGGCTGAACGCCTATTTCACCTACGGCGTGGTCGGCGGCATGGGCTATACGTGGCAGGTGGCGCTGGGGGCGGTGTTCCTGTCCGGCGTGCTGTTCCTGATCCTGTCGGCGCTGCCGGTCCGGGAATGGGTGATCAACGCCATCCCGCGCAGCCTGAAAATGGCGATCTCGGCCGGCATCGGCCTGTTTCTCGGCATCATCGCCCTGAAGAACGCCGGCATCGTGGTCGCCCATCCGGCGACGCTGGTGACGCTGGGCAGCCTCGCCAGCCCGTCGGTGCTGCTGGCGGTGCTGGGCTTCGTGGCCATGGTGGCGCTGGATGCGCGCAAGGTGCCGGGGGCCATCATCATCGCCATTCTGGGCACCACCCTTCTGGGCGTGCTGCTGGGGGTGAGCGAGTTCAAGGGCGTTGCCAGCCTGCCGCCCGACCCGACGCCGACGCTGCTGCAGCTCGACATTGCCGGCGCGCTGAATGTCGGCATGATCGCCATCATCTTCGCCTTCTTCTTCGTCGATCTGTTCGACACCGCCGGCACGCTGGTCGGCGTGGCGCACCGCGCCGGGCTGCTGGACGCGCAAGGCCGCCTGCCGCGCCTGAAACCGGCGCTGTTCGCCGATTCAATCGCCACCGTGGTGGGGGCGGGCCTCGGCACTTCCACCACCACCAGCTATATCGAGAGCGCGTCGGGCATCAAGGCGGGCGGGCGCACCGGCCTGACGGCGCTGACGGTCGCCGCCCTGTTCCTGGCCTGCCTGTTCCTGTCGCCGCTGGCCGGCACGGTGCCGGCCTACGCCACCGCCCCGGCGCTGCTGTTCGTCGCCTGCATGATGGCGCGCGGCCTGGCCGAGCTTGACTGGGAAGACGCCACCGAATACGTGCCGGGCGTGCTGGCCGCGCTGGCCATGCCGCTGACCTTCTCCATCGCCCACGGCATCGCCTTCGGCTTCGTCGCCTATGCGCTGATCAAGCTGCTGGCCGGGCGCGCGCGGGAAGTCGGCATGATGGTCTATATCCTGGCGGCCTTGTTCGTGCTGAAGTTCGCGGCGATCTGAGGCGGGCGTCTCACGGCACCTTGCCCTTGTCGAGCAGGATGGAGACGTACTGATCGTAGCTCATGCCCAGCGCCTGGGCGCGGCGCAGGCGCATCAGGACGACCTCGCGCGGGGCCTCGAAGGCTTTCTTGCGCGCCTTCTGCCAGCAGAATTGCTGCCAGCTGACGAAGTTCGGCCCGCCATTATGGCCAATGCCGAAGACCGGTTTGACCGGGATGTCGGGGCGCGGGATGCGGGGTTTCAGGCGATGCACGGCGATCCACGAAGCAGCGGAGCCCACACTATAGGCGGTGCCGCCGCCGGGCGTTAAGCGGCTTTCGCGAAAGGCCGATATGCGGGCCTGTCCCGTCTGGGGCTCCCCGCCGGGGCGGGAGGGCCGCCCTCAGCCGGCGAGCTTGACCTGGTTGCGGCCGGCGTGCTTGGCGGCGTAGAGGGCCTCGTCGGCGCGTTTGTAGAGGTCGGCGGGGGCCTCGCCGGGGCGCAGGATCGCGACGCCGCTGCTGAAACTGGCGGTGATGTCGTCATCCTCGAATCTGTGCTGGATCTGGGTGAAGGACTGGCGCAGCCCGTCGACGCGGCGCTGGGCGTCCTCGACCCCGGTATTCGGCATGACGACAACGAATTCCTCGCCGCCGACCCGGCCGACAATGTCGGAGCGGCGCAGCCGGCGCAGCAGCATCTGGGCCAGCGATTTCAGCACCACATCGCCGAACTGATGGCCGAACGTGTCGTTGACCAGCTTGAAGCGGTCGATATCGATGACGGCCAGAGACAGCGGCGCGTCGCGCCGGGCGGCCTCGGTCGCGGCGGCGTCGATGCGGGCCCAGACCGTGCCGTGATTCAGCAACCCGGTAAGGCTGTCGCGCTGCATCAGCCGGCGTAGCTGGCGATAACGTTCCGCCCGGCTGATGATGGCGGAGGCGAGTTGAGCCGGCGTCACCGGCTTGGTCAGGAAATCGTCGGCCCCGAAGCGCCGCGCCTCGATCTGCCGGTCGATATTGCTTTCGGTCGAGAGGAACAGGATCGGGATGCTGGCGAAAATGGCGTGCTGGCGGATCACCTGCGCCAGCTCGGTACCCATGCAGGTGGGCAGGAACAGATCCATCACCACGATGTCGGGGTGCAGCTCATGCATCGCGGCGATCACCGCTTCCGGGGCCAGCGCATGCTCGACGACCAAGCCTTGCGCCGACAGGGCGGCCCGGTACAGCGCCACCAGGTCCATATCGTCCTCGATCAGCAGGGCGCGGATCGGTTCTTCCTCGATATGCGGGAAATGCCGCGACAGCGTCTCCACCACCTCGGTCGGGCGCACCGGCTTGGTGAAATAGGCCACCGCGCCGCCTTGGACAGCGCTGAGCCTGGCCAGCGTATCCGACCGATCGGCGATCAGGGCGACCGGCGGCGTTGGCCGATAACGCCGGGCCAGCGCGTCGCGCAACTCGATCATGGCGTTGCTGGTGGGGTTGCCGTCGAACAGCACCACATCGGGCGTGAAATCGTCAGTGCCGTTCTCAATGCCGGGGATGACCCGCAGATCGTAACCCACCTCGTGAAGCTGTCCGGCGAGCCCGTCGGACAGGTCGGAATCGTCGGAAATCAGCAGGATACGCGCCAGGCTGACGCCGCTGCCGCGCGGCTGGGGCGCTTTGTCGGCGGCGCTCTCTATCGCCGGCAGCGTCTCCAGGGTCATCTCCGGGGCCAGCCGGTCGATGGCGGCGACGATGTCGGGCCAGGGCCGGCCGGCGGCAATGGCGCGCTCCAGCGCCCCGGCCGCCTTGCTGAGCGGAGCGAAGCCGAAGGTGCCGGCGGAACCGGTCAGCTTATGCAGAAGCTGGGCGCATTCGCCCTGCGCGTCCGGCTCGGCTAAGCCGCGCCGGGCGGCGTCGCGGATCGCCTGCAGCCGCTCGTTCAGGGTCTCTTCGTAGCGCCGCTTCAGCGCGGCGATCTTCTCCAGGGCATCGGCAGTCATACGATCAGAATACTCGTTCAAACGGATGCAGGGAAATGTAGTGCTGCAACCGTTAAAACAATCTTATGAGCGATGGTTAAGCGCGCAGGCCGGAGAGGAAATCGAGGATCAGCCGGTCATAAATCTCGGTGACGGTGCGCGAGGCGGCGTGGCCGCCGGTTTCCAGCACCGTGAACCGGGCATTGGGAATCCGATCGGCATAATCCTGCGAGAAATAGAGCGGCGTCAGGATATCGTCCTTCGCGCACAGCACGAGAGTCGGCACCGACAGTTTCCGCAAATCGGCGCGCGGGTCGAAGGCGAGGATGGCGTCGAGCCGGCTGCCCTGCACCTCGGCCCCGCCCAGCGTCTTGGCGGCCGCCGCCTCGTCCGCCGCCAGCCGCTCGGCGTTCTGGTTGATGTACCAGGGCGGGTAGAGCAGCAGGCTGGTATAGCTGGCATAGGCGTCGGGCCGGTCCATCTCCAGCAATATCCTGCGCAAGCCCAGCAGCTTGTGGCGATAGGCATCGCCATGCGTGGTGCTGGCGTTGATGATGAGCCCGGCGATGCGGTCCGGGTGTTTCAGCGCCAGCGCCGTGCCGATCGCCCCGCCGGTGGAATGGCCCAGATAGAACGCCTTGTCGATGCCGGCCGCATCCATCACCGCCAGCGCGTCCTCGGCCATCTGCTCGACCGAGCTTACCGGCACATGGCTGGAACGCCCGGTGCCGCGCTGGTCGTGCAGCACCACGCGATACTGCGGGCTGAAGGCGGGAAGCTGCGGGTTCCAGTAGGTCGCCACGCCCCCCAGTCCGGCCACCATCATCAAGGGGGGGCCGACGCCGACGGCCTCCCAGTAGATTTGGGCGCCGTCGCGTTCGATCAGGGCCATCGCTTCAGCCGATATGCGCGATGGAGGTGATCTCGACCAGGAATTCCGGCTTCACCAGATCGGCCTTGATGCAGTAGCGCGCCGGCGGGTTGGACGGGAAATACTCGGCATAGACCTTGTTCATCGCGGCATAGTCGCCGAGATCCTTCAGGATGATGGCGTTATAGGCCACGTCGGCCAGGCTGCCGCCGGCGGCCTCCACCACGGCCTTCACCCCCTCCAGCACATGGCGCGTCTGGGCCGTGATGTCGCCGACGCCGACCGACTTGCCGTCCTTGTCCAGCGCCAGCATGCCGGAGACATAGACCGTGTTGCCGACCTTCACGCCGGGCGAGTAGGGGGCGAGCGGCGGGGCCGAGCCGACGGGCACGATGGGGGTATGAGCCATTGCAGTTCTCCAAATTGGTTGCTCCGCCGTCGAGCGCGGCGGCTACGGGTGGCGCATGGTGGCGACGGGGCGGCGGAGCGTCAAGCGGGGCGGAGCCTGCCATGCGCCGTTTGCCGCTTGGCGCGGCCTGTAAGCGCCGCTAGCATCTTGCGCACACCGCGAACGGGAGAAGATCATGGATATCGCATTCTGGTCGGCGAAGAAGCAGGCCGCCGCCATCGCCAAGGGCAAGATCGGCTGCCTGGAACTGCTGGACCATTATCTGGCGCGCGTCGAGACGCACAATCCCGGCCTGAACGCGGTGGTGTTCAAGGATGCCGACGCCGCCCGCAAGCGCGCCAAGGCGGCCGACAAGATGCGCGCCAAGGGCGATATCTGGGGCCCGCTGCACGGCGTGCCGATGACGATCAAGGAATCCTTCGACATTGTCGGCATGCCGACCACCTGGGGCCTGCCGGAGCTGAAGGATAATTATCCGCGGAAGAATGCGCTGGCGGTCGACCGGCTGAACGCCGCCGGCGTCACACTGTACGGCAAGACCAACGTGCCGCTGATGCTGTCGGACTGGCAGAGCTTCAACGCGGTCTATGGCACCACCAACAATCCGTGGGATTTGACGCGCGGGCCGGGCGGCTCCTCCGGCGGCTCGGCGGCGGCGCTGGCGGCCGGCCTGTCGGGCATCGAGGCGGGCAGCGACATTGGCGCGTCGATCCGCAACCCGGCGCATTATTGCGGCGTCTACGGCCATAAGCCGACCTACGGCATCTGCCCGCCGCGCGGCCAGGCGCTGCCCGGGCGCGTCTCGGCCAGCGATATTTCCGTCATCGGGCCGATGGCGCGCAGCGCCGACGACCTCGCCATCGCGCTGGATGCGATGGCCGGGCCGGACGAGATCGACGCCATGGGCCTGCGCCTGAAGCTGCCGAAGCCGGCGAAGAAGAAGCTGAAGGACTACAAGGTCGGCCTGATGCTGACCGACCCGAATGCCGAGGTCGATAAATCGGTGCAGGATCTGCTGCTCGCCCTGGCCGACTTCCTGCGCCAGGAAGGGGCCACGGTGGACGAGACGGCGCGGCCGGACATCGATACGGACGAGGCGATGCGCGTCTATATCAACCTGCTGCGCAGCGCCACCTCCGGCCGGCAGACGGCCGAGCAATTCGCCGAGAACCAGGCCCTGGCGGCCAAGCTGGACCCGAAGGACGATGGCTATGGCGCCCGCATGCTGCGCGCCATGACCATGCCGCACAAGGATTGGCTGGCGGTGAACGAGCGGCGCTACCAGATGCGGCTGAAATGGGTCGAGTTCTTCCACGATTACGATTTGCTGCTGTGCCCGACCGCCACCACCGCCGCCTTCAAGCACAATCAGAAGGGCGAGCGTTACGAACGCATGATCAAGGTGAACGGCAAGAACCAGCCGACCACCGACCAGCTGTTCTGGGCCGGCTATTCCGGCGTGTTCCACCTGCCCTCCACCGTCGCCCCCATCGGGCTGACCAAGGAGGGGCTACCGGTCGGGGTGCAGATCGTCGGGCCGCATTATGGCGACCGCACCTGCATCGCCTTCGCCGGCATGATCGAGCAGGGCTATTACCGCTTCGTCCCGCCGCCCGCCTATGCCTGAGGCGTAGGCGCAGATATCGCGCAGCGGGCAGGCGGGGCAATCCGGGCGGATCAGCCGGCAGAGCTGCTGGCCGTGGCCCTTCATCAACGTGTGGTGGCGTTCCAGCGCGGCGGAATCCCAATCCTCGGGCGTCAGCCGTTCCAGGCGGGGATAAGCGCCCTCCAGCGTCGTCGTGCGCCGCACCAGGCCCAGGCGGCGCAGCACGCGCAGGTGATGGCTGTCGATCACGAGGGCGCGGCGGTCCAGCGTGCTGAAATTCAGCACCGCCGCCGCGACTTTCGGCCCGACGCCCGGCAGCCGCGTCAGCCAGCCCATCGCCGCTTCCACCGGCCAGTCGGCCAGGAAGGCGAGATCGAGCCGGCCCCGCAGCCGCGCGATCTGCTGCAGCGCCAGCGGCAGGCGATACGCCTTGTCCTCGGCGAAGCTCAGCGGCTCCAGCAGGCCGAACAGATCGGCCGGATTGGCCGCCGCCACCGCCTCCCAGCTTCCATAGGCGGCGAACAGCTTTTCGAACACAGCCATCGACTGCTCGCCCTTGCTGCGCGTGCCGATGAAGGACAGCACAAGCTGTGCTACCGGCGGCAGCCTCAACCGCTCCTCCGGCACCCCGTAATGCCCCGCGAGCCGGCGATGCACGACCTCCAGCGACGATTCGCACGAAAGGGGAAGGGAAAGTTGCATGCCTCCGATATTGAGAACAAAAACGGAACAATGCAAGTGGCATTTATGTCTCTCGCCCCGCAGCTTCCCTCGCCCCGGCAGGGGAGAGGGAAGCGGAGACTTGGGCTGGCGCCCGTACCTTTCCCTCGCCCCGGCAGGGGAGAGGGA
>NZ_LPXN01000091.1 GCF_001618175.1 Oceanibaculum pacificum
TGAACCTTGGATTCCCGGCACAAGGCCGGGAATGACCGGCGGAGTGGGAAGACGACTTGGAGGAAATCACCGGCGAAAAACAGCGCCAGCATCCGAGCGCCGTCGTCTTACAGCCCCAGATGGGCGTTGATGGCGGCGATGCCCGGATGGGCGTCGAGCACGGCCTGGACGTCGCGCCAGCCGGCGCGGTGGGGCGGGGGCGGCAGATGTTGGTACAGCGCCTGGAAGAAGGCGTAATCCTCCGGATGGTCGAGCGTCCAGCGCCCGGCGGGCAGGCCGTGCGGCGCCAGGTGATGCTCCTTGGGCAGGATCGGATGGCGGATGATCCAGGGGGTGACATGCTCGCGCTCATAGTCGCTCTCGGCGCGGGCGGCGGCCATTTCCAGCGCCTCGCGGCTGAACACCTCGGTATCCAGCCCCTTCGGCCAGCGCGCCTCGCGGTGGGTGTTGCTGGCATAGGCGACGCCGGTGGCATGGAACACCGCCAGCGTGCCGCCGCTGACCTCGGGGTCGATCAGTGGGCAGTCGCTGGTCACCCGGATGATCGTCTCCGCCTCGACCAGCCGCGCCGCGCCCAGATAGCGGCCCAGCACGTCGCTTTCCGAACCGCGAAAAACGGTGGCGCCGCAAGCTTCAGCCTCGACCGCCACCGCATCGCAGTCCGGCGTGTCCACCGTGGCGCAGACCACGACGTCAACGCCCGGGATCGCCTGGCAGCGGGTCAGCACATGGCGCAGCACGCTCCAGCCGGCGAGATCCTTCAGCACCTTGCCGGGCAGCCTTGTGGAGCCCATGCGGGCCTGGACGATGCAGGCGGTCTTGGCGGTCATGCGCTGTCTCCCCGGAATTTTCCCCTAGGGTAGCAGATTGGGACGGTCCTGGTCGCTGTCGCCGCGCACCAGCCGCACACGCCCTTGTGGTTCGCCGAATTGCTTGTAGCTGTAGGCGATTTCCTGGTTGGCTTGGCGATAGGGTTCGAAATAATGCGGGGCGATCAGGCCGGGCGTCGCGTGCCGGTCGAGAAAGCCGGCGGCGGCCAATGCCGCCGGATCGACCCCGTGGCTGTAAAAATCGACATATTCCGCGCCGCTCTCGCGCAGCAGCCCCGGCAGCGGCGCGGCCAGCAGCCGGTCAGGCCCGACCAGGTCCACCAGGCGCAGCACCGACGAACCCGCTGCCTCGGCCAGCCGGAAGACGAGGAAGCCCCGAATATCGCCACCCTCCGCCACGCCGTACAGCCGGTAGCGGTAGAAGGGATGGCGCAGATAGCGCCGGGCCAGATGCAGCCGCGATTTTGTCGGCACGATGCCGGCGAAGCAGCGATCCACGGAAGCGGGCAGGGCCATCAGCGCCGCCTCGTCCAGCGGCACCAGGAGCAGGCCGGATTCAGCCGGCGTCGGCAGGGCGTCCGGCACGCCGACGGCGATGCGGTAATCGCGGCGCGCGGGGTCGAACAGCAGATGATGGTCGAGCGCGCCCAGCGCATAGTTCATGGCCCGGTAGATCGGCTCCACCGCCAGCGTCAGGCCGATGGCGCCGATGAAGCGTGGCTTCAGCGCCTGGCGCATCCAGTTCACCAGCAGCATGCCCAGCCCGGCGACGGACGGGCTTTCCGTGGTCTTCCAGAAGCATGGAAAGATTTGTGATAATTCAGCTATTTGTGGGTCGAAGTGATGTTGCGGGATGAATCCAAGAATGCCTTCGATCCGGCCGCCGATGCGCGCCGCGACGAAGCTGTAGCGCTCGCCATCGGCCGACAAATGCTGCCAGTCCAGCATTTCCGGGGAGGTGACGAAGGCATGGTCGGCCCGCCAGGAATCGCGGATGAAGGCGCGCAGATCGTCGCGCTCCTCCCGCGTCACCAGGGCGAGGGCCGGGCGCTCCATCTAGGCCGTGCTGCCGGCATCCACGGTCAGCACCGTGCCGGTGACGCGCGCCGCGTCGGGGCCGAGCAGATAGGCGACCGCGCCGGCCACGTCCGCGCCCTGCGCCAGGCCGCCCAGCGGGCTGCGCCGCTTGATGGCGGCCAGCTTCTCGCCTTGCAGCCCCTCGGTCATGCCGGTCTCCACGAAACCGGGGGCGACGCAATTCACGGTGATGCCCATCGGCCCCAGCTCGCGCGCCAGCGACTGGCTGAATCCTTCCAGTCCGGCCTTGGAGGCGGCATAGGCCGACAGGCCGGAAAAGCCGGTGCGGGCGATGATCGAGGACAGGGTGACGATGCGCCCTTCGCCCCGGCTCATCATGCCCCGGCAGGCCGATTTGGTGAGGGCGATGGTCGCCAGAAGATTGACCCGCAACACGCGCTCGATATCGCTCAGATGCTGGGTCGCCAGCGCGCCGTCCAGCCCGATGCCGGCATTGTTCACCAGCCCGTAGAGCGGGCCGTGTTCCTTCACGATGCCGGTGACCAGCGCATGGATGCCCTCCACATCCGCCAGATCGTGGGCATGGAATGGCGCGTCCACCCCCTCGGGCAACCCCGCGGGTGCGGTGCGTGAAACCACGATGGGCCGGTAGCCATCCGCCAGCAGCCGCTCGGTGATGGCGCGGCCGATGCCCCGGCCGCCGCCGGTGATCAGCACATTCCTCATGCGCCGCTCCCGCTGCGGGCGAGCTTGCCGCTGGCGCCGATATTGAGATCCTCGACCAGGCGGATCAGCGCCGGGCGCTTGAACGGCTCCAGCCGGCCCGCGCAATGCGCCTCGATGGATTTGCGCAGGGCGGCTGGGTCGGCGGGCGGCGTGGCCGGCACGATGTCGGCGGTGACGATCTGACCGGTGATCGGGTTTCGGCGGGCGGCCACACGGGCCAGCGCCACCTGCGGATGGCTCAGCAGCACGGCTTCGACCTCCTCGGGATGGACCTTGTTGCCGCCGACATTGATGCAGCCATCCTCGCGCCCCGCGAAATAGACCCTGTCGCCGGACAGGATAACCGAATCGCCGGTATCGACGTAGCCCTGCGCATCGGCGAAGCGCCTCTCGCCGCCGAGATAAGCCGGATCGACCAGCGTGTTGCGGACGAACAGCCGGCCCTCGCGGATTGCCAGCGCGACGCCCTTGGGTGGTTCGGCCAGGTAGAAGGCGGGAAAGCCGACCGCGCCGTCGGTCACCGAGAAGGCCGCGCCGGCCTCGGTCGAGGCATAGACATGAGTGATGCGCGCCGCCGGATAGCGCTCGCGCAGCGCCGCCAGGATCGCCGAATCGACGATCTCGCCGCCCAGCGTGACCTGCCGCAGCGGCAGCGTTTCCGCGCCCGGCGTCATCAGCAGCTTGCGCCATAGGGTGGGCGTGGCCGACAAAGCGGTGCAGCCGGCCGCCGCCAGCTCGGCAACCCGTTGCGGCAGCGGATCGCGCCCATCGGTCAGGATCAGCGGGGTGCCGCCCAGCAGCGCCTGCAGGAACACCTGCAGGCCGGCGAAGCGCGTCAGATCGTACAGCAGCCCCCAGCGCGGACCTCCGCCCCTGTCCGGCCCGGCGAGGCGTGTGAGGCGGGTGAGGGAGGCCAGGGAATGGCGCACCAGCTTCGGCGTGCCGGTGGTGCCGGAGGTGGCGAGGATCCAGTCGGTCTCGACTTCTCCGTCGCCAGGAATATTCTCCGACTCCGAGCGGATCAGCCGGTCGATGCCGGCCTGGGCCATCAGCGCGGCGATTATGTCGTCGGGCAAAGAGGGCAGCAGCAGCACCCGTTCCGCGACGCCATCCAGCGCCAGGATGGCGCGGGCCAGCGCCAGCGGATCGTCCAGCCGCAGCGCCACCCGGCCACCGGCGGCGGTCCGCGTCAGCGCGCCGGCGCGGACCGTCTCGCCCTTGTGCAGGAAGACCGGACTGTCGGCCGGACGGGATCGCAGTGCGGCGCGCAGCATCAGCCCCTCTTGGCGGCGTGCGCCTCGTAGAAACCGATGAAATCGCCGAAGGTGACGGGGTAGTAGGCCTCGCTCGATTCCACGAACGGGTCGAAGCCGAACGATTCCTCCAGCCGGGTCACCAATATGGCGAAGCCCAGCGAATCCAGGCCGCTTTCCAGCAGCACCGCGCCGTCGTCCGGCAGTGCCGCCGGCCGCGCCCCGCTCTGGCTCTCCACCACCTCGGCATAGGTGGCGAGGATGGTTTGCCGGATCGGGGTCATGCGCGAGGCTCCTGACGGTGACGGTCGGTCCCTTATACCGGCATCCGCCAGGAGGGGGAATGCCGCCGTCCTAGAACTGGATGCGGTTGGTGTAGGCGCCGTCTACCACGAGGTTGGCGCCGGAGACGAAGCTTGCGGCCGGGCTTGCCAGGAATACGGCGGCGCGGGCGACCTCTTCCGGCGTGCCCATGCGGCCGGCGCGGTTCTTTTTCAGGAAATGCTCGTAGCGCGCCGGATCGTTGATCTTGGTGCGGCCCCACACGCCGCCTTCGAAATAGATCGTGCCGGGCGAGACGGTGTTGGCGCGGATGCCTTTGCCGGCATGCACCTTGGCGAGATTCGACATATAGGCGATGACCGCCGCCTTCACCGTGTTGTAGGAGCGCACGGTGTCGGCGGAAATCTCGATGCCCGACACGCTGGAGATGGCGACGATGGCGCCGTTGCCGGCCTTTTCCAGGAACGGCAGGGCGGCTTCCACCGTGCGCATGGTGCCCATGATGTCCACCTCGACGCTGGCGCGCCAGGCGCTCTCCTCATTGCCGCCGCCCATGGCGCTGACATTGGCGACGAGGATATCTATGCCGCCCAGCTTCGCCGCCGCATCGGCGACGAAGCCGCGGATGCTGTCGCTGTCGCCGACATCGGCTATGCCGCCATAGGCCGTCGCGCCGGTGGCGGAGATGGCCTGTTCGGTCGCCTTCACCTCATCTTCCTTGCGCGCGCAGAAGGCCACGTCGCAGCCCTCGGCGGCCAGGATATCGACGATGGCCCGGCCGATGCCGCGCGTACCGCCGGTGACGACGGCCTTCTTGCCCTTCAACCCCAGATCCATGTTCGGTCTTTCTTGTGTCGTGTTTCAGTTTGATGGCCGGAGTGTAGGGGAGGGCAGCGAGGCACGCCATCGGCCCAATGGGGGAGCTGATATGCGGTTCATGCTGCCGCCATCCCCTTCGAGACGCCGGCCCCAAAAGGATTTGGCGCCGGCTCCTCAGGGTGAGGTCA
>NZ_LPXN01000092.1 GCF_001618175.1 Oceanibaculum pacificum
ACCAGGCGGCACCGACGGAACATCCAAAAGCTCCCTCGCCCTGAGGAGCCCGAAGGGCGTTTCGAAAGGTCTGGCGAGGAAAGAACCTTCGGCTTCCCACCGAAACCCCTTTCCACACCGCCCCATTGTGCATTGCAAAAATTTCAGCCCCCTCCTGCGTGAATTTCCGGTTGACGGAAAATTGGGCGTGCTTATTTTGGTGGGCAGACAGGGAAACCTGTCTCGCGGTGATTTGAGGGAGCAGCTTGCGCCGCGTCAAAAAACGCTAAAGCGCCACGGAAGTGTATTCGTGGTTTTCCCGTCGGTTGATGGAGCAAGCCATGAGTGCGCTTTTTTTATTGCCTGAATTTCCGTCGCTGACCGGCCTGACCCGCCGAATGCGCCGCTGCCGCTGTCGCACCTGACAGCCGGCCTGGCCCGGCCCTCGCCCTAGAGCGCCCGGCCCTTTTCCCTTTATCGGACACCCTGCGGAAGCCGCTGACAGCGGCCCGATCCGCCATCCCTACGTCAGGAGTTCCAGGACATGATCCAGCTCGATCAGGTCTCCAAACATTACCCGCCGCCGAAGCGCGGCGGCCCCGGCGTCATCGCGCTGGACGAGGTCAGCCTCACCATCCAAGCCGGTGAAATCTTCGGCATCATCGGTCGCTCGGGCGCGGGCAAATCGACATTGATCCGCGTCGTGAACCAGCTTGAAAAACCCACCTCCGGCCGGGTGCTGGTGGACGGCGTGGAGATATCCTCGCTGTCCGGCTCCACGCTGCGCCGGGAGCGCCGGGGCATCGGCATGATCTTCCAGCATTTCAACCTGCTGTCCTCGCGCAGCGTATTCGACAATGTGGCGCTGCCGCTGGAACTGGCCGGCGTGCCGAAACGCGAGATCAAGGCCAAGGTCGAGCCGCTGCTGGAGCTGGTCGGCCTGACCGACAAGCGCGACCGCTATCCGGCGGAGCTGTCGGGCGGGCAGAAGCAGCGCGTCGGCATCGCCCGCGCGCTGGCGACCGAGCCGAAGGTGCTGCTATGCGACGAGGCGACCAGCGCGCTGGACCCGGAGACCACGCGCGACGTGCTGCGGCTGATTGCCGAGATCAACCGCAAGCTGGGGCTGACCGTGGTGCTGATCACCCACGAGATGCATGTCATCAAGGAAATCTGCCACAAGGTGGCGGTGCTGGAGGCCGGCAAGGTGATCGAGCAGGGCAGCGTGTTCGAGGTGTTCACCCGGCCGCAGCACCCGACCACGCGCTCCTTCATCGGCATGGTGACCGGCATCGACCTGCCGCCGGTTCTGGCCAACCAATTGCGCGCCGATCCACAGCCGGGCGGCGAGGCGGTGCTGCTGGTGCGCTTCGTCGGCGACAGCGCCGACCAGCCGATCCTCAGCCGGCTGGCCCGGCATCACGGCATCGACGCCAACATCCTGTCCGGGCGCATCGACCATATCCAGGGCCGACCGTTCGGCACGCTGGTGGTCTCGCTGCCCGGCGGCGAGACGCTGAGTACAGCACTCGCCTTCTTCCAATCCCATCAACTTTCCGTGGAGGTCCTGGGCCATGTCGCACCAGCTCTTCGTGCTGCTGGCTGAAGCCACGCTCGACACGCTCTACATGGTCGCCATCGCCGGGGCCATCGGCACGGCGATGGGCCTGCCGCTCGGCGTCTGGCTGGCGACCTCCGGCCGGGGCGAGCTGCTGGCCGCGCCGCTGTTCAACCGCATCGGCGGGGTGCTGGTGAACGCCACCCGCTCGACGCCCTTCATCATCCTGGTGGTGGCGATCATCCCGTTCACGCGGCTGGTCGCCGGCACCTCCATCGGCACCAGTGCGGCCATCGTGCCGCTGACCGTGGCCGCCGTGCCCTTTATCGCGCGCATCGTCGAGACGGCGATCCGCGAGGTCGATCGCGGGCTGGTCGAGGCGGCGGAGGCGATGGGCGCCACGCCCTACCAGATCATCGCCAAGGTGCTGGTGCCGGAAGCCCTGCCGGGCATCCTGCTGGGCCTCACCCTCGCCATCGTCAGCCTGATCGGCTACTCGGCCATGGTCGGCGCGGTCGGCGGCGGCGGGCTGGGCGATCTCGGCATCCGCTATGGCTACCAGCGCTTCATGCCGGAAGTGATGGCCGCCGTCGTCCTCCTCCTCATCGTGCTTGTGCAGGGCATCCAGTCGCTGGGCGAACGCCTCGCCCGGCGGGTGAACAAGCGCCTGCGCACCGCCTGATTTTCCAGTTCAAATCCAAAGGAGTATCTCTCATGAACAAGCGTATCCTCGGCGGCCTTACTGCCCTGCTGCTCACCGCCGGCCTTGCCGGTGCCGCCTCGGCGGAAACTATCCGCGTCGGCGTCTCCGCCGGCCCGCATGCCGAAATCCTCGACCAGGTGAAGAAGGTCGCGGCCAAGGACGGGCTGGACATCGAGATCATCGAATTCACCGATTACGTCGTGCCGAACACCGCGCTGGCGTCCGGCGACATCGAGGCCAATTCCTTCCAGCACCAGCCCTATCTGGACAATCAGGTGAAGGATCGCGGCTTCAAGCTGGTGTCGGTCGGCCAGACCGTGGTGTTCCCGATGGGCTTCTATTCGAAGAAGGTGAAGTCCTTCGACGAGCTGCCCGAGGGTGCCACCGTGGCGATCCAGAATGACCCGACCAATGGCGGCCGCTCGCTGCTGCTGCTGCAGGCCAAGGGTGTGATCAAGCTGCGCGACGGCGTCGGGCTGAAACCGACCCTGCTGGACATCGCGGAGAATCCGAAGAAGCTGAAGCTGATCGAGCTGGACGCGGCGCAGCTTCCCCGCTCGCTGGATGACGTTACGGCGGCGGCGGTGAACACCAACTACGCCGTCGAGGCCGGCCTCGACCCGGTGAAGGACGCGATTGCGCGGGAGAACGCCGACTCGCCCTACACCAACATCATCGCCGTGCGCGAACAGGACAAGGGCAAGCCCTGGGTCGCCGCCCTGCTGAAGGCCTACCACACCCAGCCGGTGAAGGAGTTCATCCAGACCCGCTTCAAGGGCGCGGTCGTCACCAGCTGGTAAAAAAAAGAAACCCTCCGCCGGTTAGGCGGAGGGTTCATAAGTCCGTCTTGCAGACGCCCTCTCCCCTGCGGGAGAGGGATCACGGCATCAGCCGACCTTGCGGCGGCGCGGCTGGTCGCCGCCCTGGGAAGCACGCGCCTCCCCCGGGCGGTTGGTGTTGCTGGCATGGCGCTCGCCCTGGGAGCGCTCGCCCTGGGGACGCTCACCCTGGGGCCGGTCGCCGCGCGGCTTGTGGCCATGCGGCTTGCCTTGGGGCTTGCCGTGCGGCTTCGGGCCCTGGCGATGCGGCTTCATGAAACCGACGCCGCCCATGGTGTCGTCGCCACGCTCCTCCCGGCGCTCGGGACGCGGCGCGTCGGAGCGGACGGCATCGGCGCGCGGCGCATCGGGACGACGCTCCGGACGACGCTGACCTTCCGGACGCCCTTCCGGACGACCTTCGGCGCGCTGGCCCTCGCCGTGGCCCCCACCGTGACCCCCACCGTGACCACGGCCGGGGCGATTACCCTGGGGACGGCCTTGCGGACGCCCCTGCGGGCGGCCATGCGGGCGGGCGCCGCGGTCGCGGCGCTCCTCGCGCGGCTCTTCCACCGTCACCGGAGTGCCTTCCGGCAGCAGGCGCTGCAGCTCGGGCACCTTCTGGCGGATCAGCTTCTCGATGTCCCGCAGGAAGGAGCGCTCGTCACGGTCGCAGAAGGAGATCGCCATGCCCGTCGCCCCGGCGCGCGCGGTGCGGCCGATGCGGTGGACATAGCTTTCCGGCACGTTCGGCAGGTCGAAATTGATGACGTGGGTCACCGCGTCGACATCGATGCCGCGCGCGGCGATGTCAGTGGCCACCAGCACCTTGCAAGCGCCGTCGCGGAAGGCGGCAAGCGCCCGCTCGCGCTGGGCCTGGGACTTGTTGCCATGGATCGCGGCGGCGACGATGCCGGCAGCTTCCAGGAACCGCACGACCTTGTCCGCGCCATGCTTGGTGCGGGCGAAGACCAGGGTGCGGCCGAAGCCCATCTTCTCGTCGGTCAACAGGTCGGCCAGCAGCGCGCGCTTCAGGCCGGCCGGCACGAAGATCACCTGCTGCGCCACCCGCTCCGCCGTGGAGGCGACCGGGGTGACGGCGACCTTCACCGGATCGGTCAGCAACTCGCCGGCCAGGCCTTCGATCTCGCGCGGCATGGTGGCCGAGAAGAACAGGTTCTGGCGCACAGCCGGCAGCGTCTTCACGATGCGGCGGATCGGCAGGATGAAGCCCATGTCGAGCATCTGGTCGGCTTCGTCGAGCACGAAGATCTCCACCTGGTCGAGACGCACGCTGCGGCTCATCAGATGGTCGATCAGGCGGCCCGGCGTGGCGACGACGATATCGACGCCGCGCTGCAGCGCCTTGATCTGCGGGCCGGATGAGACGCCGCCGAACACGGTGGCGACGGAGAGGTTGAGGAACTTGCCATAGACCCGGAAGCTCTCGGCGATCTGGCTCGCCAGCTCGCGCGTCGGGCTCAGGATCAGCGCCCGGCAGGAGCCGCGCGGCGTCTTGATATGGTTACCCTCGGCGGTCAGCCGATGCAGGATCGGCAGCGCGAAGGCCGCGGTCTTGCCGGTGCCGGTCTGGGCGATACCCAGCAGGTCGCCGCCGGTCATCACGGCCGGAATGGCCTGCGCCTGGATCGGCGTGGGGGTATCGTAGCCTTCGGCGGTCACGGCCTGAAGCAACGGCGCGGAAAGGCCGAGGTCGGTAAATTTGGTCAAAATGAAAACTTTCGCGTGAAGGCCCGCAAAGCAGAGCCGGCCGCTCATCAGCGGCGCGTAGAACCAGCGCGGGCATTTCGGGGACGCCCCGCGTGTCCTGGGCGATCAATGGATATCAGCAGCGTCAGACAGTACCGGATGCCTGTAAAAAGGCAGCGTTCACGCGGTCCGGACGCCAAGGGCCGTCTATGCGGCAGTGCACAAATGCGCTTTCCGCACCGCAATGTCAACTCTTTAGGCTGGGAAAGCGCCGGTCAGGTTGGGAAAGCGCCGGTCTCCCCTCACCCGGCTTC
>NZ_LPXN01000093.1 GCF_001618175.1 Oceanibaculum pacificum
CGAACGGGTTGCCGATGGCCACCACCCAGTCGCCGACGCGCGCGGCGTCGCTGTTGCCCCAGGGCACGGCATGCAGCTTGTAGTCGCCTGGCTTGATGCGCAGCAGCGCCATGTCGGTCTTCGGGTCGCGGCCGACCAGCTCGGCCTCGAACTCACGGTCGTCATGGAAGCGCACCGTGATCTTGTCGGCGTCGGCGATGACATGGTTGTTGGTGACGATCAGGCCGGCCGCGTCGATCACGAAGCCGGATCCCAGCGAGGTGGCGCGGCGCGACTGGTTGGGCTGATTGCGCTCGAAGAAATCCTTAAAGAATTCCTCGAACGGCGAGCCGGGCGGGAATTGCGGCATCTCCGGCACTTCCTGGCTCGGCTGCACGCTCTGGGTGGTCGAGATATTGACCACCGCCGGCAGCAGCTTCTCCGCCAGGTCGGCGAAGCTTTCCGGCGCGGTGCGGGCCGCCGCCGGCAAGACAGGCACGCTCAGCAGCGCGACCAGCAGGGCAGCGGCCAGGCGGCGCGCGCCCAGGCCGAACCGGGGAGCGCTAAATCGGGGAGCGCCGAAACGGGGAGCGCCGAACCGGGGAGCGTCGGATGGGGGAGCGAGACGATTGCTCATAGGGTGCTTCTCTCGTCTTTCTTCCTGTGTGGGGCCATGTTCCAAATGGGGCGTTTCTCGCCACATCCAAGCCGGGCAGACATCTAGAATGCCATTTGGCGACGCGATTGGCGATGGGTTGACGCTTCCTGTCGCCTCCGAAAGGAAGCGTCGATATATGGTGAAATTAAGATGGGCTGCGCCCCCGCCCTTGCTTGCCTCGCGCCGGTGCGGGACGGCGCTGTGTCTTGCGTCTGGCCGGGCATGAAAAAGGGCGGCGGTTGATGCACCGCCGCCCCTTTTGTGGAAGGTCGAAACGCAGGCTCGATCAGCGCGCCGCCGGCATGCCGCCCTGCCCGCTGGCCCCGCCCCGGATATCGTTGAAGAAGCGGAAGAAATCGCTGTTCGGGGAAAGCACCATGGTGGTGCCGTCCTTACCCAGCGCCTCGCGGTACGCCTCCATCGAGCGGTAGAAGGCGAAGAACTCCCGGTCGCGGCCGAAGGCCTCGGCGTAGATATTGATCGCCTCCGCATCGCCTTCGCCTCGGAGAATCTGCGCCTCGCGTTCGGCATTGGCGACGATGACGATGCGCTGGCGGTCGGCATCGGCGCGGATCTGCTGGCCCAGCTCGAAGCCCTCGGCGCGCGCCTCCTTGGCCTCGCGCTCGCGTTCGGAGCGCATGCGGTTGTAGATCGCCTGGCTGGTCTGCTCCGGATAATCGGCGCGGCGCACCCGGACATCGACGATGCGCATGCCCAGCCGTTCGACCGACTGGTTCACCTCGGCCGTCATCTGGCTGATGATCGCCTGCCGCTTCTCGGACAGGATGTCGGCCAGCGTGGCGTTGCCGAGCGCGCGGCGCAGCGAGGAGTTGACGATCGCCGTCAAACGCTGCCGGGCGCCGAACTCATTGCCGACCGACTGGTAGAATTGCAGCGGATCGGTGATACGGAAGCGGGCATAGGAATCGACGTCCAGGCGCTTCTGATCGACCAGGATGACCTGCTGGCGCGGCGGATCGAGATCCAGCACCCGCAATTCGAAATATTCCACATTCTGGATAAAGGGAATCTTCACATGCAGGCCGGGTTCCTTCACCACGCGCTTCGGCTCGCCCAGCTGCAGCACGAGGGCCTGCTGGGTCTGCTCGACCACGAAGAGCGCGCTGGTGGCGACCACGCCGATCAGGATGACGAGGCCGCCCAGGATCGCGAGAAAACGTTGTGACATGTCGCGTCCCCCTTACTGCGCCGGCTGCGCGGGACGCGGCTGCGTCCGGCGCTGGAGTTCGGGCAGCGGCAGATAGGGTACGACCCCGCTGGCCCCGTCCTTATCGTCGACGATCACCTTGTTCACGTTGCCCAGCACTTCCTGCATGGTCTCGATATAGATGCGCTGCGTGGTCACGTCCTGCGACTTGGCGTAGGCCTCGTAAACCGACAGGAAGCGCTGCGCATCACCCTGGGAGCGGTTCACCACCTCTTCCCGGTAGGCGCGGGCCTCCTGGATCAGCCGTTCGGCATCACCACGGGCGCGCGGCACGATGTCGTTGCGGTAGGCCTCGGCCTCGTTGCGCACGCGCTCCTTGTCGGCGCGGGCGCGCTGCACCTCGTTGAAGGCGTCGATGACCGAATTCGGCGGATCGACCGCCAGCAGCTGAATCTGCCGCACTTCGACGCCGGCCTGGTATTCGTCCAGCAGGGCCTGGGTACGTTCGGTGGCGCGCACTTCGATGAACTGACGGCCTTCGGTCAGCGCCACCTGGATCGGCGTCTGGCCGATGATCTCGCGCATCACGCTTTCCGCCGACGCCTTAACGGTGAGGTCCGGGTTGCGCAGATTGAACAGGAATTGACCCGCATCCTTGATGCGCCAGAACACGACGAAATCGATATCGACGATATTCTCGTCGCCGGTCAGCATCAGGCTTTCTTCGGCGTCGTCGCGCACCGTGCCGGTACGCCCGGAACTGTCGCCGGCGGACCGGAAGCCCACCTCGATGCGGTTTTCACGGGTGACGTTGGGCGTCATCACGCTCTCGATCGGGCTGGGAAGATGGTAATTCAGGCCCGGACCGGTGGTGCGCACCCACTCGCCAAAGCGCAGAACCACGCCCTGCTCGTCCGGCTGCACGCGATAGAAGCCGCTGGCCGCCCAGACCGCGATGGCGACGAGAATGATAAGCACGATGCCGCGGGCGTTGCCGAAACCGCCCGGCATCATCGTCTTGAAGCGCTCCTGGCTTTTCTTCAGCAGCTCCTCGATGTTCGGCGGCTGAGGACCACCGCCGCCTCCGCCACCGCCGCTGCCGCCGGAACCGCCCGGCCTGCCCCAGGGGCTACCGCCGCCTCCGCCGCCGCCTCCCCAGGGGCCGCCGCCCTGATTATTATTCCAAGGCATCCCTGTTTCCCTGCCTGTCGTTGAGCTGATGTTCCCCGGCCGTCATGCATACGCGATCCTGCGGCCGGTTTCTAGGAAGACCGGCCGCTTCCGCGGCACAAAACGGCGCCCCCGCCGGCGCATGCCGGTCGGACCTTCCCGATATTGGCCGCGATCTCATGTTTTCAATGAGATTCGCTCTACCGCCGCGCCCGTTATGGCCTAACTGTCGATCAGCGCCCGGGCCCGGCTCAGCGCAGCGGGATAATCCTCGGCGAGCACGATCCCGGACCGCTCGCCGGTGACGCCCATCCGGGACAGTATTTTTGCCGGCTGGCGCTGCAATCCGGACAGGATGACGATGGTGCCCTGGCGGCGGCAGCGCTCCAGGAAAATCGACAGCGCCTCGACGCCGCTGGAATCGATCATCGGCACGTGGCGCAGCCGCAGAATAAAGACCGCCGGCACCACGCCGATCCGGTCCAGCACATCGGTCAGTCGCGCGGTCGCGCCGAAGAAAAGCGGGCCGCGTATCTGAAACACCTCCACGCTGGCCGGCAGCTCTTCGCGCGCATTATCGTCGGCCGGCAAAGTCTCCTCGTCCTGCTCCGGCTCGGCCAAGTCGCTGCGAATCTCCACCGCGTCCGCCATGCGCACCATGAACAACAGCGCCGCCAGCACGATGCCGAGCTGGATCGCCACCGTCAGATCGACCAGCACCGTAAGCCCGAAGGTCAGCAGCAGCACCGCCCGGTCGCCGCGCGGCGCGCGCAGCAGATGGCGGAAGCGGTGCGCCTCGCTCATGTTCCAGGCCACCACCACCAGCACGGCGGCCAGGCAGGCCAGCGGCACATATTCCATCAGCGGCGCCAGCAACAGCATGAAGGCCAGCAGAAAGACGGCATGCAGCATGCCCGCCACCGGCGTGCGCGCGCCGGCACGCACATTGGTCGCGGTGCGGGCGATGGCCCCGGTCGCCGGAATGCCGCCGAACAGCGCCGAGCCGAGATTGGCGACACCCTGGGCCACCAGCTCGCAGTTGGAACGATGGCGGCGGCCGGTCATGCCGTCGGCCACCATCGCCGACAGCAGGGATTCGATGCCGGCGAGCAGCGCGATGGTGAAGGCGTCCGGCAGCAGCAGGCGGACGCGCTCCAGCGATATCTCCGGCAGCGTCGGGCTGGGCAGCGTGGCGGGAATCTCGCCAAACCGGCTGCCGATGGTCTCCACCGGCAAGCCGAGCGCCACCACGACCAGCGTGCCGACCAACACGCCGATCAGGAAGGCCGGGAGCTTCGGCCGCCAGCGCCGCAACGCCAGGATAATCCCCAGCGTGCCCGCCGCCATGCCGATGGCGGCCGGGTTGGCGCTGCCCAGATGGCTCAGATAAGTCTGCCATTGATGCAGGAAATCGGCCGGCAGCTGGTCGATCCGCAGCCCCAGCAGATCCTTCACCTGGCTGGAGAAGATGATGACCGCGATGCCCGCCGTGAACCCGGTCACCACCGGCTGCGGCACATATTTGATGTAGGTGCCCAGGCGGAACAGACCGAACAGCAGCAGCATCGCGCCGGCCATCAGCGTCGCCAGCACCAGCCCGTCATAGCCGTGCCGCTCGATCACGGTGAAGACGACGACGACGAAGGCCCCGGTCGGCCCGCCGATCTGGAACCGGCTGCCGCCCAGGGCGGAGATCAGGAAGCCGGCCACGATGGCGGTATAGAGGCCGCGCTCAGGCGTGGTGCCGCTGGCGATCGCCAGGGCCATGGCCAGCGGCAAGGCCACGATGGCGACTGTCAGTCCGGCAATGGCATCATGCCGGAAATCATCCCACCGGTAGCCTTCCCGCAAGCTGGTCACCAGCTTGGGGATGTATAAATTCCAATGCCGGCCTGCCGCGTGGCCGGGGCCTGACTGCGCCATGACCGACGCCTTTCGGGAAACGCTTAAAGCCCTACGCGTTCTAGGGTTATGAAAGAGTAGGATAAACCCGAGGCGTCATCCACAACCGGTTTCGTGCGGGCTGCCTCCCGCCAGACGCGGGGCTCCAGGGCGGGAAAGAAGGCGTCGCCCTCAATGTCGGCCGCGACTTCAGTGAGATAGATGCGGTCGGTGCGGGGCAGCGCCTGCGCGTAAATCTCCGCGCCGCCGATCACCATGATCTCCTGCGCGCCGATGGCCAGCGCCTGCGTCTCCGCCGCCGCAAGCGCGGCATCGATATCGTGCGTCACCGTCACGCCCTCGGCCCGGAAGCCGCTATCGCGCGTCACCACGATGTTCGGCCGCCCCGGCAGTGGCCGGCCGATGGAGACATACGTCTTGCGCCCCATCACCACCGGCTTGCCCAGCGTGGTGCGCTTGAAGAATTTCAAATCCTCCGGCAGCCGCCACGGCAACCCGCCATCGCGTCCGATAACCCGGTTCCGGGACATGGCGACAATCGCCGAGACGATCATGGGCGGTCAGCCGACCTTGCGGGATTTTTCGGCATCCATATAGGCCCGTAGCACCGCGTTGATCCGCGTCTGGTAGCCACGGCCCTGACTCTTGAAATAATCGACAATGTCCTGGTCCAGCCGGATCGAGATCGCCGCCTTCTCCTGCGGATAGAGCAGCCGCGCCTTGGCGAACCACTCCTCGTCCAGCAGGGGGGCTGCGTCGGGGTCTTCCGCGATGGCCTTCTCGATGTCCGCGTCGGTAAGCGCATCGACCCGTGACCAATCGGTCATATCGCCGGCCCGATCACCAAGCTTGTAGCGCTTGATTGTAGAGTCTTTCTTCATAATCGCTTGCCCTCCTGGCCGATATCAGCCGACGGACTTGACCTCTTTCGGTGAAAACCACCACGACAAAAATGCCTTCCAATGGACCGATCGCTAAAAACCGGCGCTCTCCCAGGCGGCGATAGGAGGTTTCGACGATCAAAGTGAAACTTAGAAACACATCCTTTGCCGCGATAAAGTCGATGCCGTGCTTTTCGATATTCGAATAACGCTTGGCATCGTCCCATTCGAATTCCATCTGCGTCCTCCGATCCGTTCATGACTTGACCATGAGACGATCAAGGAGACGCAGATAGAAAATAAGGGTGAAGCTTTTCACCCCCCTTCGAAAACAAAGATACGCATCTACTTCTGTATATACAACAGTTGCTTTTTTATACCGCCACCGGGGCTTTGATATGCGGGTGGGGGGCGTAATCCTCCAGGGTGAAATCGTCATAGACGAAGTCGAGCAACTCATGCACCTGGGGGTTCAGGCGCAGGGTCGGCAGGGGGCGGGGATCGCGGGTCAGCTGCAAATCCGCCTGCTCGACATGATTGGCGTAGAGGTGGGCGTCACCCAGCGTGTGAATGAACGCGCCCGGCTTAAGGCCGGTCACCTGGGCCACCATCAGGGTCAGCAGCGCATAGGAGGCAATGTTGAACGGCACGCCGAGAAAAATGTCGGCTGAGCGCTGGTAGAGCTGGCAGGAAAGTTTGCCCTCGGCGACATAGAACTGGAACAGGCAATGGCAGGGCGGGAGGGCCATCTGGCCAACCTCCGCCACGTTCCAGGCGCTGACGATCAGCCGGCGGGAATCCGGGTTGGTCCGGATCTGTTGGATGAGCTGGGCGATCTGGTCGATCTTGCCGCCGTCCGGCGTGGGCCAGGAGCGCCATTGATGGCCGTAGACGGGGCCGAGATCACCGTTCTCGTCCGCCCATTCGTCCCAGATCGACACGCCATGACGCTTCAGATAGGCGATGTTGGTGTCGCCCTGCAGGAACCACAGCAACTCATGGATGATCGATTTCACATGCAGCTTCTTTGTGGTGACCAGCGGGAAGCCGGCCGCCAAATCGAAACGCATCTGATAGCCGAACACGCTGTAGGTGCCGGTGCCGGTGCGGTCCGATTTATAGGCCCCGTGGGCGCGCACATGGCGCAGGAGATCGAGATATTGCTGCATGGCGAAACTCTAACCCGGAGGGGCGATGCTGAGAAGCCCTACTATATATAGTAGGGCACATGGCACAATATCCATTAGGCGCAAGCGTTAGCCCCTTTCACTCTGGCCTCCGACTACCTATTATCTAAGGCGTCGGGCAACCGACTATGGGGATAAACCTTTCGCGGAATAAGCATTACGGACCCGGGGGCGGTACCCGGCGCCTCCACCAATTCCCGATGCGTTGGCAACGCATCACCCTGGGGGCGAAACAGGATCGACGTGTGTGGTAAAGGCGTAAGTTTCTCCCGGCATGGTACCACCGTTATCGGACCAAGCTAGTAGTTGCGAATGACAACTCCAAGCAGGTCGCCCTCGCCGCTTAATTGCGGTTCTGGGTAACCACCCTTAAGTCCTTATCTTGCTAAGGTAAGGCGCGGTTCGGGGGGCACCGGGCAACAGAAGCCCCCCACTTCGCGGGCCACTCCGCCCTTCATCAACAGCCAGGCTTGGCACCGGACGGCGATAGCGATACGTGCAGGATCAATTGAGATATGACCGGCTGGTGGAAGAGGCGCTGCGCAGCGTCGTTCGCACGGCCATGAACGAAGTGGCGCAGAATGGTCTTCCCGGCGAACACCATTTCTACATCACCTTCAAGACCCGCTATCCGGGCGTCGAAATCCCCGTCTATCTGAAGCAGAAATACGAGGACGAGATGACCATCGTCCTGCAGCACCAATATTGGGGGCTGAAGGCCGATGCCGACGGTTTCGAGGTTCTGCTCAGCTTCAACGACGTGCATGAGCGCTTGGCCATCCCCTATGCGGCGATCACCGGCTTCGTCGATCCTTCGGTGAAGTTCGGCCTGCAGTTCCAGGTGCAGTCGGAGGAGGATGAGGCAAAGCCCGTCCTGGCGACCGAAACGCCCGCCGGCAGCAACGGCGTGACGCCGCTGGTGCCCGCCGCCGGGCGTGGCGACGGGGATGCGCCGGCGGAAAAGCCGACGAAGAAGGCGAAGGCCGCCAAGGCCGGGCCGAAGCCCGCGGAGCCGACCGAGGAGCCGCCGGCCGATGCCGGCGCCAACGTCGTCACGCTGGACACTTTCCGCAAGAAATAGCCGCCCGCGTATACGCCGCTTGATGCACGCCCGGCCGCGCGCCGGCTGGACCTCCCGGCCCTAGCCTGCTACCAGTTGCGCCGAACCCGGAACCGCCCGGCCGGTGGCCTGTGCGCCCCGGCCCAGCACCGCAATCGAGGCAGGCACGCGATGGTCGATTTCGTCTATCAGGACATGTTCCCGACGGGGGAGGACACCACCCCCTACCGCAAGCTCACCGGCGACTTCGTCTCCACCGTCGATCTGGACGGCACGGAAATCCTGAAGGTGGACCCGCAGGCGCTGACCCTGCTGACCGACGAAGCCTTCAAGGACATCCAGCACCTGCTGCGCCCCGGCCATCTGGGCCAGCTGCGCGCCATCCTGGACGATCCCGAGGCGTCGGATAACGACAAATATGTCGCCTTCGACCTGTTGAAGACCGCCAACATCGCGGCCGCCGGCATCCTGCCCATGTGCCAGGACACCGGCACCGCCATCGTGATGGGCAAGAAGGGCCAGAACGTCTTTACCGGCGGCGGCGACGAGCAAGCCATCGCCCGCGGCGTGTTCAAGACCTACACCGAGACCAATCTGCGCTACAGCCAGCTCGCGCCCTTGAGCATGTTCAAGGAGAAGAACACCGGCTCCAACCTGCCGGCGCAGATTGAGCTCTATGCCACCGAGGGCAGCGCCTACAAATTCCTGTTCATGGCCAAGGGCGGCGGCTCGGCCAACAAGGCCTTCCTGTTCCAGCAGACGCCCGCCGTGCTGAACCCGGAAAAGCTCTATGCCTTCCTGGACGAGAAGATCAAGACGCTGGGAACGGCGGCCTGCCCGCCCTATCACCTGGCCATCGTGATCGGCGGCACCTCGGCGGAGATCAACCTGAAGACGGTGAAGCTGGCCTCGGCGCGCTATCTCGACGGGCTGCCGACCGAGGGCAGCGAGACCGGCCACGCCTTCCGCGACATCGAGACCGAGCGGATCATTCTGGAGATGACCCGGCAGATGGGCATCGGTGCGCAGTTCGGCGGCAAGTATTTCTGCCACGATGTGCGTGTCATCCGCTTGCCGCGCCACGGCGCCTCGGTGCCGATCGGCCTTGGCGTCTCCTGCTCGGCCGACCGCCAGGCTGTCGGCAAGATCACCAAGGACGGCGTGTTCCTGGAGGCGCTGGAGCGCCATCCGGAGAAGTACCTGCCGGAGGTGACAGACGAAAAGTTGGGCGGCGAGGTGGTCCAGGTCGATCTGAACCGGCCGATGGACGAGATCCGCAAGCAGCTTTCCGCCTATCCGATCAAGACCCGCCTGTCGCTCTCCGGTCCGATGATCGTGGCGCGCGACATCGCCCACGCCAAGCTGAAGGAGCGGATCGACAGCGGCGAAGGGCTGCCCGACTATTTCAAGCAGCACATCGTCTATTATGCCGGGCCGTCCAAGACGCCGGAAGGCTATGCGTCCGGCTCCTTCGGCCCGACCACGGCGGGGCGGATGGATTCCTACGCCGACGTGATGATGAAAAATGGCGGCTCGCTGATCTCGCTGGCCAAGGGCAACCGCTCCGCCCAGGTGAAGAACGCCTGCAAGACTTACGGCGGCTTCTATCTGGGCTCCATCGGCGGCTCGGCGGCGCGGCTGGCGCAGGATTGCATCACCAAGGTCGAGGTGCTGGAATATCCCGAACTCGGCATGGAAGCGGTCTGGCGCATCGAAGTGGTCGACTTCCCGGCCTTCGTCATCATGGACGACAAGGGCAACGACTTCTTCGCCGATCTGCTGCCGGGGTAAGCGCGGCCGCGCCTATCCCACGCCGTCAGAATCGCCGTTAAGCAGCTGCCTGGGCGCGCAGGCTGTCCATTTTGCGGATGAGGTAGTCGAGATCCTCGCCGGAGACATCGTCGCCGCTTTCGTCCAGGGCGGTCAGCACGCGCTCGGCCATGCGGATAGCGTAACGTTCCCGGTCGTGTTCCAGCCCGTCATAGCCGGTCTCCTCGGCCACCTCGACGGCGCTTTTCAGCACGATGGCGACGCGGCTCGGCAACTTCGCCTTCTGCAACAGCGAGACCAGGCCGCGGCGGCCGGCGTCATGCACCAGGCGGCGGGCATTTTCCACCGGCACCTTGGCGATGGCCGCCAGGCTGGCTTCCACGAAGTCGATATCGCCCAGGCAGGCGGCGCGCAGCAACAGCGATTCGGTCAGCCGGCCATTGCGATGCAGCTCATGCGCCAGCGCCTCCGCCTCGACGCCGCCACCCTCGCCCTGCAACAATCCCATGATGGCGCGTTCGCGAGTCTCCAATATCAGGTCGGTGGCGCGATCCGGGGAGAGCGCATGGTGAGTCACCAGATGCTCGCGCAGCTTCTCCGACACCAGCGTGACCAGCTTCTCGGCGATAGCAACCGGCAGGCTCGGGCGGCTCACCAGGCCGCGCTGCACGTCCTCGCTACCGGGATAGGCGGCGATCGCCCGGTTCAGCGTCTGCTCTCCCATCTCCGCGCCAGGATTGGCGACAACGGCGGCGGCCGCATCCTCGCTGCCGCTGTCGATCAAGGCCTCGGCGAGTTTCTCCGGCACATGCTTGCGCCTGGCGACGGCAACCTGCTTGCCCGCATCGCCGGCCTGCACGATGCCGATCAGATCCTCGACGGTCAGTACCGAGGCTTCCTCCAGGATCGGCGTCGCCACGGCGGCGACATCGCGCGCCAGGGTCAGCGCCAGATCGTGCGGCAGGTCGGGCAGCGCCTTCAGGCTGGCGGACAGCGCCTCGCGCACCCGCTGCTCGGCATCGCGGGCAAAAACCCGGAACACTTCCATCGCCAGAATGCGGTCCTGCTCGGTCAGGTTGCCGCCGGCATAGGTCTCGGCCAGCTTCTCCACGGTCACGCGCCGCGCCGTCGGCGACGGATCCGTCGCCAGACGCGCCACATCGGCTTTGGTGATGCCGGAAGAGCTTTCGGGTGTCTTGGTCACCGCTGTTACCGCAAATTACTGAAACCAGGCGTCACGACATTATGCGCCTACCGGCCCATACCTGCAATCCGGGCAATCCGGCCGCCCCTCCCGTCATATGCGACCATTCGCGCACTGGGCCGGTGCCGCCCGCGCGCTCAAATTCCACCTCTGGAACCGCCCGTGATAACCGCAACCGGAGATAGTCCATGAGGAAGCCAGCCCTGATCGCGCTCGCGATGATGGCAGCCACCGCCGCCGCCAATGCTCCCGCCCTCGCCGCCGGCGACGCGGCGGCCGGTCAGAAAATTTTCAACAAATGCCGCGCCTGCCATGTCGCCGACAAGACGACAAACAGGGTCGGCCCGCATTTGGCCGATGTGATCGGTCGCAAGGCCGGCAGCGTGGAGAATTTCAAATATTCCGATGCGATGAAGACGGCCGGCGACAACGGCCTGACCTGGACCGAGGAGAACCTCGCCAAATACATGAAGGAGCCGAAGGAATTCATCCCCGGCAACCGAATGGCCTTCGTCGGGCTTAAAAAAGACCAGGAGATCGCCGACCTGATCGCCTATCTGGAAGCCGCAGGACAGTAATCCCCGCCCCCTCCGGCAAATTCCGTTTAGTCGCGCACCACCAGGACCGAGCAATTGGCGTGGCGCACCACCCGCGCGGCGTTCGGACCCAGCAGGTAGTCCTTCAGCTCCGGCCGGTGCGCGGCGATGACGATCAGGTCGATCTTCAGCTTTTCCGCAAGCTGCAATATCTGCTCATAGACCGTGCCGTCGGTGACGATGTGCTGCACCGGCACGTCTTGCGGAATCTCCCGGTCGACGAAGGCGTGCAGTTCCTTGTTGGTCGCCTCCAGCGCCTTCTTCTCGAAATCCTTCGGGAAGAACTGGCCGACGATGGACATGCCGAAATCCGGCACCACCGCCAACACATGCAGCTTGGCCTCGAACTGACGGGCCAGATTGACCGCCACCGGCAGCGCCGCCCGCCAGGAGGCTTGCTGGCCCAGATCGACCGGGAAAAGGATGTGCTTGTACATCTTTTCCTCCTTGATCAGGCGGTTGCCGGTCGGCCGGGCTGCTCGCGCCGGCGGCGCTGCAGCAGCACGATCCCGGCCAGCAGCAGCAACGCCGGGATGAACATCCACTGCTTGTCCGGCTGCTCGGCCGGCATTTCGACCAGCTTGATCTCCCAGTCGAAATCGATGCCGGCTTTTTCCGCCGGGCCGCCGAAGACGATGTCGTCGACGAACAGCTTGTCGCCTTCCTCGCGCACGATCAGGCCGGCATGCTCCAGCCGCGCCTCGCCATCGGCGACGGGGCCGAGCGGCAGGCGCACGGTCTTGGTCACGAAATCGCCGTCCAGCGTCTCGCCCTCCACAATCATCCGCACATTGGAATCCGCGGGGCGGTCGCCCAGCGCCTCCTGAATCTGCGTCGGCTGGATGATGTCATAGGGCGGATAGATCATGTCCATCCAGAAGCCCGGCCGCAGCAGGGTGAAGGCGACCAGCACCAGCAACACCGATTCCCAAATCCGGCTGCGCACCAGGAAGAAGCCTTGCGTGCCGGCGGCGAAGACCAGCATGGCGATCACCGCGGCCGTCACCGTGATGGCGAAATGGAACGGGCCGCCAATATCGATCAGCAGCAGTTCGGTATTGAAGATGAAGATGAAGGGCAGGATCGCCGTGCGCATCGAATAATAGAAGGCGACCAGGCCGGTCTTGATCGGGTCGGCGCCGGAAATCGCCGCCGCCGCGAAGGAGGCGAGGCCGACCGGCGGCGTCACATCCGCCATGATGCCGAAATAGAACACGAACAGATGCACCGCGATCAGCGGCACCAACAGCCCGCTCTGCGCGCCCAGCTCCACGATGACCGGGGCCATCAGGGTGGAGACCACGATGTAATTCGCCGTGGTCGGCAGGCCCATGCCCAGGATCAGGCTGATGATGGCGGTGAAGATCAGCATCAGCATCAGATTGCCGGCGGAGATGAACTCCACGAACTCCGCCATGATCAGGCCAATGCCGGTCAGCGACACGGTGCCGACGATGATGCCGGCCGCCGCCGTGGCGATACCGATGCCGATCATGTTGCGCGCACCCGTCGCCAGCCCGTCGATCAGCTCCCAGAAGCCCTGCCGCAGCGACTGTCCGATATTGGTCTTGCGAAAGAAAGCAATGAGCGGGCGCTGGGTCACCAGGATGAAGATCATATAGGCGGTCGCCCAGAAGGCCGACAGGCCGGGCGATAGCCGCTCGATCATCAGGCACCAGACCAGCACCGCGACCGGCAGCAGGAAGAACAGGCCGGATTTCACCGTCGGCGCGGTTTCCGGCAGCACCAGCAACGGCGCGTTCGGATCGTCCATCTCCAGTTCCGGCACCGTCGTCGAATACCAGATCAGGCCGATATAGCTGCCAGTCACCAGCACCGCGACGATCCAGCCCGATGCCGGGCCGAACACGCCCTTGATCCAGCCGATGCCGTAATACACCACGCCGCACAGGATGATGAAGCTGGCGATGGTGATGCCGGTGGTGATCAGGGTTTGCTGCCAGGGTTTCGGGTTCGGCTTGTCCAGCCCCTTCAGCCCCAGCTTCAGCGCCTCCAGATGCACGATGTAGAGCAGCGCTATGTAGGAGATGATCGCCGGGAGGAAGGCGTGCTTGATCACCTCGACATAGGAAATGCCGACATATTCGACCATCAGGAAGGCGGCGGCCCCCATCACCGGCGGCATGATCTGCCCGCCGGTCGAGGCCACCGCCTCCACCGCGCCGGCGAATTCCGGCTTGAAGCCGAAGCGCTTCATCAGCGGGATGGTGAAGGTGCCGGTGGTCACCACATTGGCGATGGAGGAGCCGGAGATCAGCCCGGTCAGACCCGAGGAGACGACCGCCGCCTTGGCCGGGCCGCCCCGCAGATGGCCGAGCAGCGCGAAGGCGACCTTGATGAAGTAATTGCCCGCCCCGGCCTTATCCAACAGGGAGCCGAACAGCACGAACAGAAAGACGAAGCTGGTCGATACGCCCAGCGCGATACCGAACACGCCCTCGGTCGAAATCCATTGCTGGTCCATGGTGCGCTGGAGCGACGCGCCCTTATGCGCGATCACGTCCGGCATGTAGGGGCCGGCGAAGGTGTAGACCAGGAAGACAATGGCGACGATCATCAGCGGCGGGCCAAGCGCCCGGCGCGTCGCCTCCAGCAGCAGCAGCATGCCGATGGCGGCGGTGATCAAGTCGAGATCGGTGGGCCGGCCCGGCCGGCCCGCAAGCTCGCGATAGAAGATGAAGATATAGGCGGCGCAGAAGGCGGCCACCACGGCCATGACCCAATCCTGGATCGGCACATAGTCGCGCGGCGATCGCTTCAGCGCCGGATAGGCCATGAAGCCCAGGAACAGCGCGAAGGCGAGATGGATCGACCGCGCCTCGGTGTCGTTCAGAATGAAGATGTTGAACATGAAGGGTAGCGGCGAGGCGTACCACAGCTGGAACAGGGACCAGGCCACCGCCGTCCACAGCAGCAGCTTGCCAACGGGCCCCGCCGGGCTGCGCGACCCGGTGTCTGTCTGGGCGACGAGGTCTTGAAGTTCCGCGTCGGTCATGCCCTTGCGGCCGGTGTTTGCCTCAGACATCTGCCCCTCGCTTATCGGTTTTGTCCGTCGACTGTAGAAGAGTGCGGCAGAAAATGAAACGCTGCCGACATAATCCCGGAAAACGAAAAACGGGGCCGTATGAACGGCCCCGTTTCCCCGATATGGACTATCGGCCTTACTTAACCAGGCCGGCTTCCTTGTAGTACTTCATCGCGCCGTCATGCAGCGGAGCGGAGATGGCATTCTTGGTCATGCCTTCCTTGCTCAGCACCTCGAAGGCCGGATGCAGTTTCTTGAACTCGTCGAAGTTCGAGAACACCGCCTTCACGGTCTGGTAGACGACGTCATTGTCGACCTTGGCCGAGGACACGACGGTGGCGCCGACGCCGAAGGTCGTGGTGTCGTTGGCGCTGCCCGTGTACATGCCGCCCGGAATCACCGCCTTGGAATAATAGGGATTGTCCGCCAGCAGCTTGTCGATGGCCGGGCCGTCGACATTCACCAGCACGGTTTCGCAGGAAGAGCTGGCTTCCTGGATCGAGCCGTTCGGATGACCGACGGTGTAGACGATGGCGTCGACCTTATTGTCGCACAGGGCCTGGCTCTGCTCGGCCGGCTTCAGCTCGGAGGCCAGCGAGAAGTCGCTGACGGTCCAGCCCTTGGCCTTCAGCACCACATCCATCGTCCCGCGCTGGCCGGAGCCGGGATTGCCGATATTGACGCGCTTGCCCTTCAGATCGTCGAAATTCTTGATCCCGGCATCCTTGCGCGCCAGCACGGTGAAGGGCTCGGGATGCAGCGAGAACACGGCCCGCAGATCCTTCATCGGCTTGCCCTCGAACTGGCCGGCCGTGCCGTTATAGGCATGGTACTGCCAGTCGGACTGGGCAATGCCGATTTCCATCTCGCCCTGGCCGATGGCGTTGATGTTGTAGATCGAGCCGCCGGTGCTCTCGACCGAGCAACGCAGGCCATGGTCCTTGCGGCCGGCATTCACCAGGCGGCAGATAGCGCCACCGGCCGGATAATAGACGCCGGTCACGCCGCCGGTGCCGATGGTGAAGAATTTCTGCTGCGCGACAGCGGCACCGTCCGCCATCACGAGGGCGCCGGCCGCGAGCGCGGCGGCGAAGGAAAGGGAGGTGAGCTTCTTCATCTGTCTGCTCCGTCGTTCTTGTTTCGTGTGATCGAATCGATCAGCGGATGCCTTTACTACGGCTTTTTACCCCGAAGACAACCCCTTGTCGCGGCTGGTCGTCGCCTTAATCGGCCAGCAGATGACGCGCCGTCGCGGCATCCGCCAAGGGCCGTCCCATCGCCCGCGCGCCTGCGGATACGCCGGCGATCAGGGCCGCATTATCGGCGGCCTGGCTGCCATCCGCCGCCTGGAGGTTATTCTCGAACCCCACGCGACTATGCCCGCCCAGCGCAACGGCCGTCAACGCGCATGCCGATTCGCGCGGGCCGAAGGCGCAGACCGCCCAGCGTTTCAGTTCCTTGCCCGCCTCCAGGAAAGGCAGCAGATCGTCGGGCGAGGAGCGCTGGCCGGCGGTGTACCGGCCCAGCACATAGAGCACGAAGGGATGTTCCTGCGGGATGATCCCGCGGGCGTGCAGATCGGCGAAGCGGGTCACTTCCGCCGCCGAATAGAGAATATATTGCACCTGGATGCGCTCGCGCAGGCACCAGGCGAAGAAGGCCGCCCCCTCCTTCTCGTCGAAGCCCTCAGGCAACAGCTCGCGCAGCGCCAGCGACACCGCCTCCGGCTTCAAGCCCTGCACCATGGCGACCTGCGCCGGCCGCTCGAACACTCCCGCCGCCTCGCTGGTCGCCTGGATGATCAGACCGTCGCCGACCGCCCGCTTCACCGCCGCGATGGAGTCGCGATAGGCGTCCACATCCAGGCTGTGCTTGCCCTCCCTGTCGCGCACATGCAGATGCAGCAGCGCCGCCCCCGCCTCATGGCAGGCGGCGGCCGTCTTCGCCATATCCTCGGCGGTCATCGGCAGGGCGGGGTGGTCGACCTTGGTGCGCCGCGCGCCGTTCGGGGCGACGGCGGAGACCAGCGGAACCCAATCCTCCATCACGCGACCGCCTTGGCTTCGGCGAACACGGAATCGAGCACGCGGCCCAGCTTGTCGACAATCTCGGCGATGTGCGTCTCGTCGATGATGAAGGGCGGGGCGAGCAGGATATGATTGCCCTGCTGGCCGTCGATGGTGCCACCGCCGGGATAGCAGATCAGACCTTCCTGCATCGCCTTCTTCTTGATCTTGTTGTGCAGCGCCAGCTTGGGATCGAATGGCTGCTTGCTGGCCCGGTCGGCCACCAGCTCGATGCCGATGAACAGGCCGCGCCCGCGAATATCGCCGACGAAATGATGATTGCCGAAGCGCTCCTCCAGCGCGGCGCGCAGTTCCGCCCCCCGCCGCTGTACATTCTCCAGCAGATTCTCGTCGCGGATCACCTTCTGCACCGCCAACGCCGCGGCGCAGGCCAGCGGGTGGCCCATATAGGTGTGGCCGTGCTGGAAGAAGCCGCTGCCCTGCTGGATCGCGTTGAAGATTTTGCCCGCCACCAGCAGCGCGCCGATCGGCTGATAGCCGGCCCCCAGCCCCTTGGCGATGCACAACAGGTCGGGCGACACGCCATCCTCGGCGCAGGCGAACAGATGGCCGGTCCGGCCCATGCCGCACATCACCTCGTCGAAGATCAGCAGCACGCCATACTGGTCGCAGATCTCGCGGATGCGCTTCAGATAACCCGGCACCGCCGGCAGCGCGCCGGCGGTCGCCCCGACCACCGGCTCGCAGGCAAACGCGGCGACGGTGTCGGAGCCGAGTTCGAGGATTTTCTTCTCCAGCTCGTTGGCCGCGCGCAGGCCGTAAGCTTCCTCGCTCTCGTCATGCCGCTTGTCGCGATAAGCGTAGCAGGGGGCGATATGATGCGCATTCTCCAGCAGGATCGGCTGGAACGGCTCGCGCCGCCACATATTGCCGCCCAGCGACAGCGCGCCCAGCGTGTTGCCGTGATAGCTCTGGCGGCGGGCGATCAGTTTGGTGCGCTGCTTCTGGCCGATCTCCAGGAAATACTGGCGGGCCATCTTCACCGCCGCCTCCATCGCCTCCGACCCGCCGGAGACGAAATACACGCGCTCCAGCCCCTCGGGCGCCTGGTCGATCAGAATATCGGCCAGCGCCTCCATCGGCGGATTGCTGAAGAAGCCGGTATGGGCGAAGGAAATCTGCTCCAGCTGCTCACGGATTGCCGTCTGCACCGCCGGATGGCTGTGCCCCAGGCAGGACACCGCCGCGCCGCCGGATGCGTCCAGATAGCGCTTGCCGTCGGTATCGACGATATAGCACCCCTCGCCCTTGGCGGCGGAGGGCAGTTCCTCACGGGTATGGCGATGAAAAACGCGGGACATGGCGGCACGCTCCGGCAGCAATTTCGACGCCGCCATCAAGGCGCGCCCGGCCCCTGCCGTCAACCCCTTGGTCGGCCCTTACCGGCGCCGGGTGGTGATGTCCCGGTCAACGCTGTCGACGATGCGCATGGTCCATTCGACAAGCGCGCGCAAGGCGGACATCAAGGCGGTGTCGAACGCGGCCGCAACGTCAATCAACTGGTCGCTGGCGGCCAGGGCGGTATATTCGAAATTGCCTGAATCCAGGATGATCCGCTGCGGCATGCGCACCAGCTTGGCGTTCATCCGCACCCGGATGGTGGGAATCTTCGCCTCGTTAAAATATTCCGCCTGAAACTCGCGCAATTCGGTCTTCAATTGGTAGTCGGCCCGCAGCCCCACCACCTCGCGGCCGATCGAGATGATCTTGCCGGTATTCTCGAAACTCTCCACCAGCAGCGTCTGGATCAGGCCGGGCGTCGTGTCGGTCCAGTTGGCCTGGGCGAAATATTCCAGGCGCAACGGGTGTCTGGTCAGCGCGATGCGCGAGCTGGACAGGCCGGCCGCCGCCTCCGGCTCCTCGATGGTGATCTGCTGGGTCAGGCGCGGCAGGTCGGCCGCGAATTCCTTCGCCGGATGCAGTTGGAACAGCCGCGTCGGCTCGCCGCGCACGGCGGCCAGCGGCGTGCAGCCGGTTGAGGCCAGCATGGTTCCGAGGCCTAGGCCCGCCAGCGCGGTGCGCCGGCTGATGGTCAAGCGTGTCATTCCGCCTCTACCCCTCGTTGCGTGTCGCCGAACAGGAAGCCGGCGGGATTGCGCTCCACCCGGGTGGTCAGCCGGTTCAAGGTGGACACCAGCCCCCGCGCCTCCGACAGGAACAAGGTGAATTCATAGAGCCCCTGATTGGCGAAATCGGAGACCGCCTGCTCATTATCGCCGACCAGATTATCCATCCGTTCCGCCACCTGGCTGAAATTGGTGGCCGCCGCGTTCAATTGCGCCAGGGAGGCCTGCAGCTTGCCGCCGATACCCTGCACCTGCTCGTCCACGCCGATCGAGGTGCCGCGGATGGTGGCGAAGGTAGCACCGGCCTCGTCCGACAATTCGCTGACGCTGGCCTGCAAATTCTGCGACAGGGCAGACAGATCTCCCGCCGCCTGGCGCAGGTCGGCCATGGTGCCGCGCGCATCGCCCAGAATGCCGTCGATATCGTCGCTGCGCTTGGCGATGGCCCCGGTAACGGTGCTGATGTCGGACAGGATGCGGGAGAAGGATTCCTGATTCTCCGGCCCCAGTATCTGCGTCGCCCGATCAGCCAGCACCAGGAAACGGTCCAGCAGCTCCGGTGCCGATTCGAACACCTGATCGATCATCGATTGCTGCGAGGGGATCACCGCGTAGCGCTGCCCCTCCGCCGGGCGCAGGCGCGGGCTCTCCTGGCTGTTGCCGCCGATCTGCACGAAGGAGGCGCCGGTGATGCCCTGGATCTGCAGCGACGCCACCGCATCTTCCTTGATCGGCACATCCTCGGGTATTTCCACCGTCACCTGCACCCGCTCCACATTGGCCGGGTCGATGCGGATATCCGTGACCCGCCCGACCGGAATGCCCCGAAAGCGCACAGGCCCGCCCTGCTGCAATCCGGTGACCGAGCTGGTGAAATAGATGCGGTAGGTCGTCACATTGCTGTCGACGTCGATCTTGGAGAGCCACAGCACGAAGACGAAGAACCCCGCGATCAGGGCGATCACGAAGGCGCCAACGGTCACATGGCTGGCTTTGGTTTCCACGCGGGGGGCCTACCTCTGGTCAGCTTGCGGGGGCGGCCATGCCGGCGACCTGCCGGGCACGCACGCCGTGGAAGTAGGAACGAAGCCAGGGCTGATCCAGCTCCATCAGCTCGGCCATTGTGCCGACCACGACTTTTTTGTCCACCAGGGCGGAAATCCGGTCGGTCACCGCCACCAGGCTGTCGAGATCGTGGGTCACCATCACCACCGTAAGGTCGAGGGACTGCTGCAGGTTCCGGATCAGCTCGTCGAAATCGGCCGCGCCGATGGGGTCGAGACCGGCGGTCGGCTCGTCCAGGAACAAAAGGTCCGGGTCCAACGCCAGGGCGCGCGCCAGGCCGGCGCGCTTGCGCATGCCGCCGGACAGCTCGGACGGAAATTTCGGCCCGGCATTGGCCGGCAGCCCGACCAGCGCCAGCTTCATCAGCGCCAGTTCGTCCATCAACGCCTGGGACAGTCCGCCGCGCTCGCGCATCGGCACCTGGATATTCTCCGCCACGGTCAGCGAGCTGAACAGCGCGCCATCCTGGAACAGCACGCCCCAGCTTTCGCGCGCCCGGCGCATCGCCGCCTCGTCATTCAGCACATCGCCGCCCAGCACGCGGATATCGCCGGCGGCCGGGCGGATCAGCCCGATAATTTCCTTCAGCAGCACCGACTTGCCGGTGCCCGACCCGCCGACCACGCCCATCACCTCACCCCGGCGCACGGCGAAATCCAGATCCTCGTGGATCACCTGGCGGCCGAACTGGGTGCGCAGGCCGGTGACCTCGATGATATTTTCCGCTGCCGCCACCTAGACCCCCATGACCTGAAACAGGATGGAGAAGGCGGCATCGGCGATGATCACCAGAAAGATCGATTCGACAACCGATTGCGTTGTCAGCCGGCCGACGCTCTCCGCGCTGCCGGAGACGCGCAGCCCCTCGAAGCAGCCGACCAGGGCGATAATCGCGGCGAAGAACGGCGCCTTCACCATGCCGACCCAGAAATGCGAGATGTCGGTCGCATTGGCCAGCTGGCGCATATATTGGTCGGGCGGGATATCCAGCAGGAACAGGCAGATCACCCCGCCGCCGGCCAGGCCCATGATGTCGGCGAAGAAGGTCAGCAGCGGCAGCGACACCATCAGCGCCAGCATGCGCGGCAGCACCAGCACCTCGATGGGGTCGAGGCCCATGGTCTGCATCGCGTCGACCTCCTGATTCACCTTCATGGTGCCGATCTGGGCGGTAAACGCGCTGCCCGACCGGCCGGCGACAATGATCGCGGTGATCAGGATTCCCAGCTCGCGCAGGATCGACACGCCGAGCAGATTCACGGTGAAGATTTCCGCCCCGAAGGTGCGCAGCTGCTCCGCGCCCTGATAGGCCAGCACCACGCCGATCAGGAAAGTCAGCAACCCCACGATGGGCAATGCATCCAGCCCGGTTTTCTCGATCTGATGCACCAGCGCGGTATAGCGCAGCCGGCTGGGCTGGCGCAGCACCCGGCCCATCGTCACCGTCGCCAGGCCCAGAAAGCCGATCAGTTGCCGGCCCTGCTGGCCAGCGCCGACCACCCCGCCGCCAATGCGCCCCACGAAGTCGACAATGCCATTGCCCTTGGCGGGCGGGGCAGGCGTCTCACGCTCGGTCTCACCCACGCGCTCCAGCAGCACGGCGTGGGCAGGGGCGAAATTATCGAACGCCGGTTCGGCCTGATCGCCCGACAGACGCCGGCCCAGGCGCACCAGCAGCCATGCGCCGGCCGTGTCGAGCTGGCCCAGTCCGCCGCCATCGATGCGCACCGCGCCGGCGGACGGCTCCAACCGCTTCAGATCGCGATCCAGCGCCGCCGCGCGGTCCAGCGTCCAGTCGCCAAGCGGCCGGAACAGCCGGCCCTGGCCGCTGCCGCTATCCGTCATCTCGAAGGGAGCGTCGGTGGGATAGGTGTCGGTCATGCAGGGGGCTAACGCCGTCACGCGGCAAAGGTTGCGGGAGGGGGCGAGTGCGGGGGCATCATACATGGAAGCCCCGGCGCGCGCATTGTCTGTCGCCCACGGGGCCGATACAGTTGCGCGACCTGCTTCCCGCCAGACGGAAAACCGCCATGAACATCAAGGACCATATCCGCGAAGTGCCGGATTTCCCGAAGCCGGGCATCCTGTTCTACGACATCTCCACCTTGTTGATGCATCCGGCCGCCTGGCGTCACACGGTGGAGCAACTTGCCGAGGCGATGGCCCCGCACAAGCCCGACCTGCTGGCCGGCATCGAATCCCGCGGCTTCCTGGTTTCCGCTCCGCTGGCGCTGAAACTCGGCTGCGGCTTCATCATGCTGCGCAAGAAGGGCAAGCTGCCGGGTGCTACGGTGAAGCACAGCTACGACCTGGAATACGGCACCGACACCATCGAAATCCAGGAAGGCGCGGTGCAGCCCGGCCAGAAGGTGGTGCTGGTCGACGATCTGCTGGCCACCGGCGGCACCATGGCGGCCGCCGCGCACCTGATCCGCAAGGTCGGCGGCGTGGTCCCCGCCGCCGCCTGCATCATCGAGCTGACCTTCCTGAACGGCCGCTCGAAGCTCGACATGCCGGTGACGACCCTGGCGCAATACGACGTGTAGGGCCGGACCGGCCTACCCCGCCAGCCGCTCGGCCAATTCCAGCAGCAGCCAGTCGCTGCCGGGCAGGGCGGCGAGCGACAGGCCGACCGGCGCGCCGTCAAGCTTGGCCAGCGGCAAAGTCACTTGCGGCAGCCCGGCAAGCCCGGCGGTGCAGGTGAGTTGCAGCATCGCCATGCGGTAGGCGTTCTCCGCCTCCTTGGAGATCGTCTTCTGCGCGGCCGGGCCGCTGGAGGTGGGAAGGCACAGCACGTCGCCCGGCTGCAGCACGGCGGCGATGCGCTTGCGCACCCGGACGCGCACGGCGTTCGCCCTGGCCAGTTCCTCCGCCGTCACCTTGCTGCCGGCGACGAAGCGCTCCATGATTTCCGGCGCCATTTTCGGCTGGGTGCGGGTGATCCAGTCGCCATGCGTGGTCCAGGCTTCGTGCCCCTGGATCAGCCGGAAGGCGGTCTGCCAGGCGGGAAAGCCATCGGGGTTGATGGTCAGGTAATGGCGTGGACCGACCGCCTTGATCGCCTGTTGCAGCGCCGGCTCCAGCGCCGCGCGGGCGGCCGGGTCGGCCAGCGCGAAGCAATCGCTGGCGATCAGGATGCGGCCATGCGGGATGCGCTCGCGCGGGCCCAGCAACGCCTCGCCAACGCGCGCCAGCATTGCCGCGTCGCGGGCGAACCAGCCGACCGTGTCGAAACTGTCGGCCAGCGGCACCAGGCCATCCTTCGCCACCCTTCCATGCGTGGTGCGGATGCCGTAAAGCCCGCAATTATTCGCCGGAACGCGCACCGAACCGCCGGTATCGGTACCCAGCGCGGTATCGACCAGCCCGGCCGCCACCGCCGCCGCCGAGCCGCTGGAGGAACCGCCGGGCAGCCGGTCCGGCGCTGCCGCATTGACCGGCGTGCCGTAATGCATGTTCACGCCGGACAGGCTGTAGGCCAGCTCGTCGGTAATCACCTTGCCCGCCAGACTCGCCCCGGCATCGAGCAGCTTCTGCACCGCGGATGCGGTGGCCGAGGCCGGCGCATGCGTCGCCAGCCAGTCGGGATTGCCGGCTCCAGTGACATGGCCCGCCACATCGAACAGATCCTTGGCCGCGAAGGTAAGGCCCGATAGCGGGCCGCCCGGCTTGCCCTCGATGCGGATATCGCCATGCGGGCAGAACGCGCCCACCCGGTCCTGAATGCTCATGCTTGGGTTCCTGTCGTCGCGTCGCCGGCCACACCCCGCCGGCAGCCGCAGTGCAGCGGAAGTGCGGCGGCATTGCAAGGCTATAGCGCGGGAATATCCGTCGCGGCGAAATCGTCGCCCTTGAACAGCAGCGGCTCACCGGTGACGCGGGCCAGCGCATAGGCGAACAGATCGCCAAAATTCAAACCGGCCGGATGCCGCCCCTTGCCGAAGCGCCGCGCCGCCGCGCGGGCAATCTCCGCCTGCTCGGCATCCACCGGCACAATCTCGAAGCCGGCGCGGTGGATAAGAAGATCCAGCTCCCGCCCGGCCGCCTCGCCCGCCCTGGCCTCGACCACCAGCCCCGCCTCGATCAGCGTGCCGGCCGAGAGCAGCCGCACATCGGCCGCCGCGATGCGCTCGTTGAAGGCTCGCCGCTCCGGCTCGTCGAACAGGATGGCGAGCAACGCCGAGGTATCGACCACCATCAGCGCGGCAGCCCGTATTCGTCATAGCCGATAATGTCGTCGGCGGAACGCCCGTCCTGTCGGGGCAGGCGGGCGCAGCGCAAGGCGATGTCGTCCAGCTCGTCGGCCAAAGACCGGTGCTTCTGCAACTGCAGCCGCTGGAGACGCTCCTTCAAGGCCTGCGTTACCGCCTCGGTCAGGCTCTCGCCGGTCCGCTTCGCCAATTCCCGCGCCAGGCGGTCGGCCTCGTCATCCTTAATGCTGAGCGCCATTTTCTACCTCTATGGATAATTTTCTATAAAGGTAGACATCGAAGGTCGATGCGTAAAGCAGCATAAACGAAAACAGCCCGGCGCGAGGGCCGGGCTGTCCGTGATCGTCAGGCGGCCGCTTAGCGTAGAGGCTCCAGGATCGAGACGTAATTGGCGACGGCGGCACCACCCATGTTGAAGATGCCGGCCAGCTTGGCGTCCTTCACCTGCATGTCGCCGGCGGTTCCGGTGAGTTGCATGGCTGAGAGAACGTGCATCGATACGCCGGTCGCGCCAATCGGGTGGCCCTTGGCCTTCAGACCGCCGGACGGGTTGATCGGCAGCTTGCCGGCCTTCTCAACCCAGCCTTCCTCAATGGCGACATGGCCCTTGCCGCGCGGGGTGAGGCCCATCGCCTCATATTCCAACAGCTCGGCGATGGTGAAGCAGTCATGCGTCTCGACCAGCGACAGATCGTCGAGGCCGAGGCCGGACTGCGCGAAGGCGCGCTTCCAGGCGGTCTCGCAGCCCTCGAACAGGGTGATGTCGCGCTTCGACATCGGCAGGAAGTCGTTCACCTGCTGCGCGGCGCGGAAGATCACTGCCTTGTCCATGCCCAGCGCGGTATCGACATCGGTCAGCACCAGGGCGGCGGCGCCATCGGAAACCAGCGAGCAATCGGTGCGCTTCAGCGGGCCGGCGACCAGCGGGTTCTTCTCCGACACGGTCTTGCAGAACTCGTAGCCCAGATCCTTGCGCAGCTGCGCATAGGGGTTGGACACGCCGTTCTTGTGGTTCTTCGCGGCGATGCGGGCCATGGCGTCGGACTGATCGCCATGCTTCTGGAAATATTTCTGCGCGATCTGGCCGAAAATGCCGGCGAAGCCGCCTTCGATGTCGCCATCTTCCTTCAGATAGCCGGCCTTGATCAGCGTCTCGCCGACCTGCTGGCCGGAAACCTCGGTCATCTTTTCCACGCCGACCACCAGCACGCGCTTCGCCTTCTTCGCGGCAATGGCGTTCAGGCCCATATGGATCGCGGCAGAACCGGTGGCGCAGGCATTCTCCACCCGGGTCGACGGCTTGAAGCGAAAGCGGTCATCGGCCTGGAACACCAGGGACGAGGTGAAATCCTGGCGCACGAAGCCGCCGTTGAAATGGCCGAGATAGATTTCGTCGATATCGTCCGGGCCGAGCCCGGCATCCTCCATCGCCGCGACGGCGACCTTCACGATCAGGCTTTCGACATCAGCGCCTTCATGCTTACCGAAGGGCAGATGCGACCAGCCGACGATACAAGCGGTCATGGTGGTGAACTCCCATTGTCGTTCCGGCCCTTACGGCCTGTTGCAGCGCAACAATAGCAGAGGGAGAGCCGAGGCCAAGAATGAATCGCTGTTCACTAAATGGCGATCAATCGCCGATCCGCAATCGCCCCAGCACCTCGAATCCGGCGTCGCTGCCCTTCGCCGGGCGCAGGACGACCCCCTCGCCCGAGGCCGGGAAAATGCTGGTCAGCGCGGTGATGTTCACCTGATGCGACACCATGACCAGCGTGCCCGGCCCGGTATAGCCGGCAATCACGGCACGGGTATCCTCGGTCTGCTGGTTCCGGTCGCCCCGGCCGGCGAAGAAGGAATTCAAGGGCGGAAATGGCTCGGGTTCGACAAAGGCCAGCCGGGCGGTGTCGAGCGACCGGCACCATTGGCTGGACAGCACGCGCGAGACCGTCACGCCATTCTCGCGGAAGGAGGCCCCGATCCGCCGGGCCTGCTCTCGCCCCTGGTCGTTCAGATTGCGCTGGGTCGCGCAATCATCGACGCGAAACCCTTCCGGATCGCCGCCGCCGGGCGCGATGGCGTGACGGAAGATCACCACCTTGCCGCCGTCGCGCAACGCCTGCCACAGCGCCGCTTCGGACAGCTCGGCCCGGGCGGTGACGGGGATAGCCAGGACGCAAACCACCAGCAGAACCAGCTGCCGCATCATCATCGGGGCGCTCCTTCAATAAGAGGACACGCCCTAGAAATGGATCAGCCCGGCCATTCGTCCAGCAGCCGCAGCTTCGCATGCGCGGCGGCCCCGCGCTCGATCAGCGTCCGGTCGGCGGTGACGAGGGGGCAGTCAAAGCGTTTTGCCAATGCCAGATACAGGCAATCCGGCAAAGGATGGCGGATCGCGAGCGCAAGATCGACCGCCGATGCCAGCAATTCATCCATCGCCACAAGGTGCAATGCGCCCTTGGCCAGAAGATTCTGCCATTGCTCCAACGCCCCACGCACATCTCCCTCGGAGAAATGAGCGGTGCGGTGGCGGCGCGTAATGGCGGATGCAACCTCAAGTCGCGCAATATTCGGCGCGATCAGCAGATCGGAATAATCTCGCAGCCTAAGCGCCGCCTGATCATGAGCCTCCGGCAACACCCACTTCGCCGCAACGCTAGCATCGACGACGATCATCCCAGGCGATCGCGTTCCAAACGGATATCCGGCGCGCTATCCGGGAGCTCACCATATTTTTGGCGCAACTCCTCCCGGAACGTGGAAGCACTGTCAAATGCCTCGTGTCGTGGTCCCATCGCCGCCTCGGTCAGCACAAGGCGCAGTTCTTCCTCCAGGCTGCGGCCAGCGTTGCGCGCGCGGATTTTCAGGGTCTCGACGACCCAGTCGCTCAGCTTGCGGATTTTCACGTCGGCCATGTCACCCTCCCGGAGGATTGCTTCATGACCCCAATATTAGCGTTTGACCCCACGGGGTCAATCTAGCCATTCAGCGTCTCGGTGAAGCGGACCGGCTTGCCGAGGGGCTTGTCCTGAACCTCGCCGTCGCGCATGACGATATTGCCGCGGATGATGGTGGCCATCGGCCAGCCGGTGACTTCCATGCCGTCGAACGGGGTCCAGCCGGATTTGTTGGCCATCATGGCGTGGGTGATGGTTCTTTTGGCGTTCATGTCGACCAGCGTCAGATCGCCGTCATAGCCCAGCGCGATGCGGCCCTTGCCGGCGATGCCGTATAGCCGCTGCGGACCGGCGCAGACGAGATCGACCAGCCGTTCCAGCGTCAGCCTTCCCGCATTCACATGGTCCAGCATGACCGGCAGCAGCGTCTGCACGCCGGGCATGCCGGACGGGCTTTCGGGATAGGGCTTAGCCTTCTCATCGCGGGTGTGCGGCGCATGGTCGGAGCCCAGCACGTCGACCACGCCGGTGGCGATGCCCCGCCACAGGCCGGCGCGGTGTGCAGCGTCGCGGATCGGCGGGTTCATCTGCGCGAAGCTGCCGAGCCGGTCATAACAATCCGGCGCTTCCAGCGTCAGATGCTGCGGCGTGGTCTCGACGGTGACGAAATCCTTGTACTCGGCCAAATAGTCGATCTCGTCCGCGGTGGTGATATGCAGCACATGCACGCGCCGGCCGGTCTTGCGCGCAAGGTTGCAGACCCGGCGGGTGGCGTTCAGCGCGGTTTCGACATCGCGCCAGTCGGGATGGGCGCGGGGGTGCCCCGCCTCCTTGGCGACATGCGCGCGGGCGCGCAGCCGCATCTCGTCCTCGGCATGCACGGCGACGCGTCGCACGCCGTCCAGCAGCAGCGCCTCCAGCGTCGCATCATCCTCGACCAGCAGCGAGCCGGTGGAGGACCCCATGAACACTTTCACGCCGCAGCAGCCCGGCAGCCGCTCCAAGCTGACCAGATTGCCGATATTCTCGGGCGCAGCCCCCATGAAGAAGGCATGGTCGCACCAGGCGCGGCCCCGCGCGCGGTTCAGCTTGTCGGCCAGCGCATCCTCGTCGGTGGTGGATGGCTTGGTGTTCGGCATCTCGAAGATCGCCGTGACGCCGCCAAGGATCGCGCCGCGCGTGCCGGATTCCAGATCTTCCTTATGCTCGTTGCCGGGCTCGCGGAAATGCACCTGTGTGTCGATCACGCCGGGCAGCACGATCAGGCCGGAAGCGTCGAAAACCTCCGCCGCCTTGGCGTTGCGCAGATCGCCCAGCGCCGCGATGCGGCCGCCGCGAATGCCGATATCGACGCGCTCCCGTCCGTTCGGGGTGACGGCAATGCCGCCGGCGACGAGAAGATCGAAACTATCCTGCATGGTCAGGCCTTTCCGGAAGATACGTCGGAGGAGCGCAAATAAACCGTGATCGCGAGGATCATGTCGACTCTAATTCCGTCGGCCGCAAGCGGCAGCATGATGCGCTCCAGCACCACATGCTGCTTGTCGATGTGATAGGTCGGCGGCCCTTTGCGATAGCTTGGCCGGCCTTCCGCCACGGTCACGTAATCCTGGTAATTGGCGCTGCCCAGGAAATGCGGAAAGGCGATATCGAGCCATTCCCCCGTCGGATCATGGCCCATGGCGATCACATGTTCCGTGCCCATCAACCGGGCGCGAAAGCGCAGCGGGTCACGAACTATATCGACCAGCCAGAGCCAGCGCAGCAGACGCGGCAAATCCAACGGGTCGATATCCGCCCGGCCCGGCAGACGGTCACCCCGGCATCGCGCGCGCCAGTAATCGTAGAGCGCGCGAATGCGGGTATCCCAGCCGGTTGTATCAAGCGGCGATGACGTCTCGGCGGAAATCTCGGCTTCCTTCCTCTCAGCCAGTCAGGGCTGCGTTCTACCCTATACCGCCGGGAGGAAGGGGTGCGACATATCGCCGGGTCGAATCGCGTCAGGCCGGTACTTTTTCAGCCCCAGCGAGCATCTGCGCGTTATAGGCGAGCAATTCCTTGGCCGCCTTCTGGATCGCCGCGTGGTGTTCCGCGCCGATATTCGAGAGCATCGGCAGGATCGGCCCCATATCGCCGATGCCGCCCAGCGTCACCGCCTCGTGCAGCACGCGGATCGGCGACAGCCCGTCGCGCAGATCCTCCAGGGCGATGTAATTGGCGCGGATTTTCTCCGCCTGCTCGTAATCCTTGGCCTTCAAGGCGCGCAGCAGCGCCATCGAGCCGGCCGGGCCGACGCAGACCGAGCCGGAGGTGAAGCCGTTCAGCCCCCAATCGCGCAGATGCACGATGGCCGGCCGCTCGCCGATGCCGCTGATGATGTAGCTGCGGTCGACCAGCTTCACCAATTCCTCCAGATAGGCATCCTTGCGCGGGTCTTCGCGCACGATGGCGTATTTGATGCCGGCGACCAGCCCGTCATCGACCAGCCGGGCGACATTCTCCGGGTTCAGCACGCCTTCGTTCTTCACATAGACGATCGCCGGCTTGCCGAACGCATCGACGAAGCGGCGGATGCCGTTCTCGGAGCCTTCCGGCGTGCCGGGGAATTGCAGCGGCAGCATCATCGCGGTGGGGAAATCGCGATCGCGCAGGATCTTCGCCTGGTCGAGCGCCCGGCCGAAATCCGGCCCGACCGAGGGGATGACCCAGGTCTGCGCGCCGGTGATCTCCTCCAGCATGTCCAGCACGGCGGGATATTCGCCGGCGCCGATATTGTAGAAATTGGCATTGCCGCCATACATCAGCGTGGAGACGCCGCCAGCCTCCAGATGCTTGACCAGCGCCTGGTTGGCCGCCTTGTTCAGGCTGAGATCGGCATTGCGCGCAAGCGGCGGAACGGCCAGCACCGAACGGCGCAGATCGTCGGGCGTAACAGGCATGGTCTTCATCTGGGGTCCTCCGTTTCTGATTTGGCGACACGATGCGGCGCGTCGGCATCAGGGTCAAGGCTTGTCAGGAGGGATAACAGGCTATTACGTCCGCTCGCCCTCCACGGCGCGCTGCAGATCCTTCACCGCATCGCGCGCGTTCGGCATGTTGGGATGGATTTCCAGCGCCTTCTGGAAGGCCCGCAAGGCCGGCTTCTTCCGGTCGAGTTGCAGATAGATCAGGCCCAGGCCGGCCAGCGCGCCGAAATGCTTCGGCTCGATCTCCAGCACCCGCTCGATATCGATGACCGAAGCGGTGTAATTGCCCTGCAGGTAATACACGGTGGCCCGCTTGTTCCAGCCCTCGGCGAAATCCGGGGCGATGCGCACCATCTCGCCGAAATGCAGCAGGGCGGCCTCGTAATCCTCGCGTTCCATCGCGCCGATGCCCATGCGCATCAGCAGATTCACGTCCTCGATATCGGTCCAGGTCCAGATATGCCAGATCTGCGCTTCCAGAAGCTTGGCGACCGCCGGGTCCTTGGCGTTCTTCAATTGCTGGAACAGCGGCTCCAGCCGCGCATCGTTGCGTGAGTTCGCCCCCGTCGCATGCGCCGCCCCGCCCCAGAGGATGGCGGCCAGCAACAATGCGAGAAAAAGAGAAGCACGCTTCATAAGTAGAGTATGGAATGCCGCCGCCGCGCCGCCAAGGGGGCAGCATAAAATCGGCGATACCCTTTGAGACGGCCGCTTGCGCCTAAACCCGCGGCTCCAGCACCTGCGGCTTCGGGCCGCCGGTGGCCCAGTCGAGCAGTTCGACCGTGTGGACGATGGGGATGCCGGTGCCGCTGCCGATCTGGGTCATGCAGCCGAGATTGCCGGTGGCGATGAGGGAGGGCTGCGTGGCCTCGATATTCGCCACCTTGCGGTCGCGCAGGCGGGTCGCCAGTTCCGGTTGCAGCATGTTGTAGGTGCCGGCGGAGCCGCAGCAGAGATGGCCTTCCGGCACCTCCTTCACGGTGAAGCCCGCCGCCTGCAGTAGGGCGCGCGGCTCGGTCCTGATCTTCTGGCCGTGCTGCATGGAGCAGGCGGAATGGTAGGCGACATCGAGCCCGGTTTCGGTCACCGGCGCAGACAGGCCAAGGGTCGCCATCACCTCTGTTACATCCTTGGCGAGCGCCGAGATCGTGGCGGCCTTGCCGGCCCAGTCCGCATCCTCACGGAACATGAAGCCGTAATCCTTCACCGTGGTGCCGCAGCCCGACGCGTTGATGATTATGGCGTCCAGCCCCTCACCCTCGACTTCCCGTATCCAGGCGGCGATGGTCGCCTTGGCGGAAGCGTGGGCGGCCTCCTCCTTGCCCATGTGATGGGTCAGCGCCCCGCAGCAGCCGGCCCCCTTCGCCACCACCACCTCGCAGCCATGGCGTGTCAGCAGGCGGATGGTCGCTTCATTGATGCCGGGGGCGAGCACCGGCTGGGCGCAGCCATTCAACAGGGCGACGCGCAGGCGGCGTTCGCCCACCGCCGGGAAAATCTGCGGCCGGTCGGTGTGCGAGCGGCCGAGCGGTGCGGTCGGGGCCAGCTTCACCATCGCGCGCAGCCGCGCCGGCAGCAGCCCGGCGACAGGCTTCGCCAGTACCGCCCCCAGCAGCGCCAGGCGGAAGCGGCCGGGATGCGGCAGTATGGCGGCCAGCAGATTGCGCACCAGGCGATCCGTGAAGGGCCGCTTGTAGGTCCGCTCGATATGAGTGCGGGCATGATCGACCAGATGCATGTAATGCACCCCGGACGGGCAGGTCGTCATGCAGGACAGGCAGGACAGGCACCGGTCGATATGCTTGGTCACCTTTTCGGTGGCGGGGCGGTCGCCCTCCAGCATGTCCTTGATCAGGTAGATGCGGCCGCGCGGGCTGTCCAGCTCGTCTCCCAGCAGCGCGTAGGTCGGGCAGGTGGCGGTGCAGAAGCCGCAATGCACGCAGGACCGCAGGATGTCGTTGGCCACCGCGATATCCGGATCGGCAAGCTGGGCCAGGGAGAAATTGGTCTGCATCCGTCAGGCTCCGGGATAGAGGCGGCCAGGGTTCAGCACGCCGCGCGGATCGAAGGCCTCCTTCACCCGCCGGCTGAGGGCGGCCAGCGCCGCATGCTGAGGCTGGAACACCGGCACGGCGGCGCGGACATCGGCGGATGCCCGGATCAGCGTCGCGTGCCCACCGCCGGTCGCGGCCACGGCGGCGCGCACCGCATCGGCATGGGCGTCGGGGGCAGGCGGCAATCCCAGCCAGACCAGCCCGCCGGCCCAGTCGAAGTAATAGGCCGCATCCGGCAGGGCGGCCGCCACCGCCGGCCCGCTGAGCGGCGCCACGGAGATACGCCAGATCTGCAGATCCGGCCGCGCGGCGAAGGGGACGACATCCGCCAGTTCGCGCCAGAAGCGGAGCGAGTTGTGGGTGTGCAGCTCCTCCACCTGGCCGAAGCCGGCCAGCAGGGCGCGCAGCGCGCGGCAGCGATGCTCGACCGAGGGGCCGGGGCCTTCGACGCGGATCGCGGTAACCCCCGCCCCCGCCTCGCGCACATAGGACACGCCGGAACCGGCGGCGATGCCGGAAGGCAGATGGGCGGCGGCGGAAACCTCGTGCGGGCTGGTCATGGCCAGGGCCATGGCGCGGGCGGCGGCCTCATCGTCCAGCCCCAGAACCAGCACGGTATAGGTCTTCTCCGGCGCGGGCAGCACCTTGAAGGTCAGCTCCGAGGCGACGGTAAGCGTGCCGTAGGCGCTGCAGAACAGCTTCGGCAGATCGTAGCCAGTGACGTTCTTCACCACCCGGCTGCCGGATTTATAGCTCTCGCCCCGGCCGCTGACGCCCTTGAAGCCCAGTATATGGTCGCGCGCCGCCCCGGCCTTCAGGCGACGCGGGCCGGCGATGTTGCAGGCGAAGGTGCCGGCGATGCTGCCCATGCCCGCCGGCTGGCCCAGCAGCGGCCCCCAATCGCCCGGCTCGAAGGCGAGTTGCTGGTTCTGCTCGGCCAGCGCCGATTCGATCTCGGCCAGCGTCGTTCCCGGGCCGGCGCTCATCACCAGCTCGTCGGCCTCATACAGGCTGATGCCGGAGAAAGCGGAGGTGTCCAGCGTATGATCGGTCTGCATGGTGCGGCCCAGCGTGCGCTTGGTACCGCGCGCGACGATCTCCAGCGGGGTTTCCTCGGCCACCGCCCAGGCCACGGCGTCACGCAGCTGATCCAGCGTTTCGGGGCGCATCGTATCGCTCATGACGGCAGCCTCAGAAGCGCGGAAGGTCGGGGAACGGCACCTGGCCGCGATGAATATGCATGCGACCCAGCTCGGCGCAGCGATGCAGCTGCGGGAACACCTTGCCGGGATTCAGCAGCCCGTCCGGATCGAAGGCGCATTTCAGCCGCTGCTGCTGCGCAAGGTCGATCTCGGTGAACATGGCGGGCATCAGGTCGCGTTTCTCCACGCCCACGCCATGCTCGCCGGTCAGCACGCCGCCGACCTCGACGCAGAGCCGCAGGATATCGGCGCCGAAATCCTCCGCCTTCCGCAATTCGCCCGGCTTGTTGGCGTCGTATAGGATCAGCGGATGCAGATTGCCGTCGCCGGCATGGAACACATTGGCGACGCCGAGGCCGTATTGCTGCGACAGCTCGGTCATGCGGGTCAGCACTTCGGGCAGGCGACGGCGCGGGATGGTGCCGTCCATGCAGAAATAATCCGGCGAGATGCGCCCGACCGCCGGGAAGGCGGCCTTGCGACCTGCCCAGAAATTAAGCCGCTCCGCCTCGTTCTGACTGACCCGGTTGTAGACCGCGCCATTATCGGCGGCGATGGCGGCGACACGCTCGATCAGGTGATCGACCTCGACCGCCGGGCCGTCCAGCTCGACGATCAGCAGTGCCTCGACGTCGCGCGGATATCCGGCATGGACGAAATCCTCCGCCGCATGGATCGCCGGCCTGTCCATCATCTCCATGCCGCCGGGGATGATGCCCGCGCCGATGATGGCCCCCACGCAGTTGCCGGCGCTCTCGCTGGTCGGGAAGCCCAGCAGCACGGCCCGGGCGACGGCGGGCTTCTGCAGGATGCGTACGGTCACTTCCGTCACCACGCCGAGCAGCCCCTCGGAGCCGATGATGATGCCCAGCAGGTCATAGCCCTCGGCATCCAGATGCTTGCCGCCGATGTGCAGGATCGTGCCGTCGATCAGCACCATCTCCACGCCCAGCACATTATTGGTGGTGAGGCCGTATTTCAGGCAATGCACGCCGCCGGAATTCTCCGCCACATTGCCGCCGATGGTGCAGGCGATCTGGCTGGACGGATCGGGCGCGTAATAGAAGCCGCGATCCTGCACGGCATTGGTGATGCCCAGATTGGTGACGCCCGGCTGCACCACGGCGCAGCGATTCTCGTAATCGATCTCCAGCACGCGGTTGAATTTGCCCAGGCCGAGCAACACGCCATCGGCCAGCGGCAGCGCCCCGCCAGACAGCGAGGTGCCGGCCCCGCGCGGCACCACCTTCACCTTGTTTTCGTGGCAGTAGCGCAGAACGGCGGCCACCTGTGCGGTCGTCGAGGGCAGCACCACGATCATCGGCAGGGTGCGATAGGCGGTCAGCCCGTCGCTCTCATAGGCCTTCATCTCCTCGGGCGCGTCGATCACCCCCTCGCCCGGCACAATGTCGCGCAGCGCGGCGACGATCTCCGCCCGGCGGGCCAGCATGGCCTTGTCCGGCTCCGGCATCTGCATGGCGCATCCTCCCTTAACCCAGATTGGTAATACCAGTTGGGTTTTTATTTGTCATCCTGCATACAGGCAGGCGCGGCCGGGGGCAATGGGGAGGTGGAGGGAAGGGTGGAGGGAGCCGCCCGATGCTTCGGCGAGGGCTCCTCGCATGAGGTCACCAGGAGGTGCCGACGGCATGTCCTAAAGCGCCCCTCATGCTGAGGAGTCGCGAAGCGGCGTCTCGAAGGATATCGGCGGACGGAATGAACCGAAGCCACCCCAAACGAAAACCGCCGGCCCTTGCGGGACCGGCGGTCTGTCGTGAACGCTGGCCGAGGCCCGCGTCTAATCCGTGCGAAACCGCACTTAACCCTGGCGGGCCTTGTAGCGCGGATTCTTCTTGTTGATCACGTACAGGCGACCACGACGACGCACGATGCGGCAGTTCTTGTCGCGCTGCTTGATCGACTTCAGCGAATTGACGATCTTCATCGCGGCAATCCTTGTGTGTCGAATTGAAAGAGGCCGGGACCATACGGACCCGCCCGCCTTCTGTCAACGACTGTTCGGGTGCCTGTCGTCACTGCGTCGGCTTGGTGACGTAGAAGCGGTAATAGCGCAGCCCGCCGGCGCGCAGCGCCGCTACCCGGCGCACCCATTTCTCGGTTTCCTCGATCATCAGCAGCGTGGTCCGGCGCGACACGCCGCCGGGGCGCAGCTCTTCCACCAGCGCCGCCCAGCCGGCCAGGATGGCGCGCTGATGCGCCTCGCTGGCATCCTCGGCGATGCGGACATCGAGGTTCATATTGGTCAGCTCCGCATCGTACCGCTTGGGCGACCAGGGGTGCGGGGTCGGCAGCTCCGCTTCCCGCCACAGCGCCAGGGCGGGATCGTCGCGCCCTTCCTCGGCCACGACGTAATCCGTGAAGGCGAACTGGCCGCCGGGATGCAGCCCCTTTTCGATCATCCGCAACACATGGCTCTTATTGGCCAGCGTGAAGAAGCAGCCGATGGAATAGGCGCAGTGGAACGCATTCTCCCGGATCGACAGGCTATCCGGATCGACATAATTGACCGGCGCCTTGCGCTGCAGCCCCAGCCGCTCTGTACGCTCCTCGGCGTGCGAGGCTAATTCGGGATCGAATTCATAGCCATTCACCCAGGCGCCATATTCATCGGCCACGCGCTGCCCGCCGCCGCCCAGCCCAGCCCCGAACTCCGCCACCGAGAAGGCGGGGTTTAGGCCGAAGGGGGCAACCAGCTTCATCAGATGCTCGTCGCCACCGGGGAAGACCAGCCCGTCGCCCCACAGCTTCTGCAGCAACTCGATGCGGCTGGCTTCCAGCTGGTCGGAGGGGGCGGCCGCTTGCGGCCCCGACGCGGCAGAATCGGAGTCGGCCGCCGCGTCGTCCGTCGGTCCGTCGTTACGGTCCCGGGGCAGCGGCGTACCGTGCCACCAGGCTATGAAGTTTTCCTTGAACGACATACTCGATCCGAAACGGCGTGTGCCCGGCGGGCACGTCACATCATTCTAGACGAATTCGACACCGCTGCATCTTGATCCGCAGTGGTTTAATTGTCCGTTAAGCCTGTTCCCAAGGCAAAAGGGCCCGGCCGTTGCCGGCCGGGCCCTGTCGCGGACGGTGAAACGCCCGTTAGAGATAGTCGTACTTGCCGTTCTTCCAGACATAGAAGACATAGCCCGGCAGGGTCACGTCGCCCTTCTTGTCGAAAGACAGCTCGCCCAGCACGGTGTCGAACTTCGTGCTTTTCAGCACCGGCAGCAGCTTTTCCATATCGGCGGAGCCGGCCTTCTCGGCGGCCTGCTTGAAGATCTGGAACACCGCATAGGTGTAGAGCACATAGCCCTCCGGCTCGATGCCCTTGTCGCGGAACTTCTTCACGATCGGCGCGGCCTTCTCATTCTTGCGCGGGTCGGGGCTGAAGGTCATCAGCGTGCCTTCGCCGGCCGGGCCGGTGATCGACCAATATTCGTCGGTGACCAGCGCGTCGCCCGACATCAGCACGGTGCTCATGCCCTGGTCGCGCATCTGGCGCACGATCAGGCCCGCCTCGGTGTGGTAACCACCGACATAAAGCACGTCGACGCCGGTCTGCTTCAGCTTGGAGACCAGGGCCGAATAATCCTTCTCGCCCGCTGTATAGGCCTCGTACAGCACTTCCTTGCCGCCGGCCGCCTTGTAGGATTTCAGCGTCTCGTCCGCCAGACCCTTGCCGTAGGCGGTCTTGTCATGCGCGAAGGCCACCTTCTTACCGGCAAAGTTCTTCGCCAGATACTCGCCCGCCACGATGCCCTGCTGGTCGTCGCGGCCGCAGACGCGGAACACGTTGGGGCCGCCTTCGTCGGTCAGCTTGGGATTGGTCGAGGCCGGGGAAATCTGGATTATCCCCTCCTCCTCATAGACCTTGGAGGCCGGGATGGAGGAGCCGGAGCAGAAATGCCCGGCCATCATGACGACATTCTTGCGCACCATGTCGTTGGCGACGTTCACCGCCTGCTTCGGATCGCAGGCATCGTCGCCCACTTCCAGGGCAAGCTTCTGGCCCAGCACGCCGCCCGCGGCGTTGATGTCGGCGACGGCCATCTCGGCGCCGGCCTTCATCTGCGCGCCGAAGCTGGCATATTGGCCCGTCATCGGGCCGGCGGTCGCCACGGCGATATCCGCCCGTGCCTGACCCCCGATCATCGTCAGCGCGGCGGCTGCGACGATCAGCGAAGAAAGTTTTTTCATTGTTCAGTCTCCCTGCTAATTCACTCGATTAGAAGAACCGGTCCTCTCCCGAGCCGCAGTCCTGTCTGCAACTACAACCAGACTAGGACCGGCCACGACCGCTGGCAACGGAATCCCGCCGTCCGCGCGGCCGCTGTCACCCTGCCTTCAGACGCCAGCCGAACAGCGACGCCCTCTCGTAAAGCCAGGGGTATTGCGCGACCATCCTGCGCGCCAGGGTGGCGCGATAGACCAGCGCCGCCAGCAGGATGATGACGATGCTGTCGACGATATAGCCGCTCAGCGACAACAGCTCGCCGCCGAACAGGCTGAAGCTGATGAAGCGGGACACCAGGCCCAGCAGCAGGCCGTAGAACACGCCCTGGCCGAAAGGCCGCCAGGTGCGCGCCAGCGCGCTGCCCATCAGCATCGCGGCCCCGCCGGCCAGCACCAGGGTAACGCCGATGAAGGTGGGGATGTCGTTGCCGAGTATCTGTTCCATCGCGATTCCCTCTAATGACCGCCTTCGAGATAGGCGGCGCGCACTTCCGGCCGGGCCAGCAGCTCGCGCCCGGTGCCGGCCAGGGTGATCGCCCCGTTCACCAGCACATAGCCCCGATCCGCCAGGCGCAGTGCGTGGAAGGCGTTCTGCTCGACCAGCAGGATGCTCATGCCCTCTTCCTGGTTGATCTGCTTGATCGCCTCGAAAATCTGCTTCACCACCAGCGGGGCCAGGCCCAGCGACGGCTCGTCGAGCAGCAGCAGGCGCGGCCGGCTCATCAGGGCGCGGCCGATCGCCAGCATCTGCTGCTCGCCGCCCGACAGCGTGCCGCCGCGCTGGCCCTGCCGCTCCTTCAGTCGCGGGAACAGGGTGAACACCTTCTCCAGATCGGCGTCGAAATGCGCCGGATCGGCTGTGGTGCCGCCCATCATCAGATTTTCCATCACCGTCATGCGCGCGAAGATGCGCCGGCCTTCCGGCGACTGCGCGATGCCCATGCGGATGATCTCGAAGGTCGGCTTGCGGGTGATATCAACCCCATCGAAGGTGATCTGGCCGCTGCGCGCCTGCGGGCTGCCGCACAGCGTCATCAGCAGGGTCGACTTGCCGGCGCCGTTGGCGCCAATCAGCGTGACGATCTCGCCCTTCTCCACGGAAACGTCGACGCCGCGCAGCGCCTGGATGTTGCCGTAGAAGGTTTCGACGCCGGCGATCTCCAGCAGCGCGCTCATGCCTCGCCTCCCGTCTTCTGCTCCAGATCGGCGACGATCTCGGGCGGCAACTCGTCCGCCTCATCCTCGCCGAGATAGGCCTTGATGACGTTCGGATCGCTGCGCACCGCCTCCGGCGAGCCGTCGGCGATCTTGCGGCCGTAATCCAGCACGATCACATGGTCGGAGATTTCCATCACCACGCTCATATCGTGCTCGATCAGCAATACCCCGATGCCGTGCTCGTCGCGGATGAAGCGCAGCAGCTCGTTCAGCTCCGCCGATTCGCGCGGGTTCAGGCCGGCCGCCGGCTCGTCCAGGCACAGCAGCACCGGCTCGGTGCACATGGCGCGCGCGATCTCCAGCCTTCGCTGGTCGCCATAGGGCAGATTGCCGGCATTCCAATCCGCCCGGTCGGCCAGGTTGATGCGCTCCAGCCAATAGCGGGCCTTCTCCACCGCGGCCTTCTCGGCGTCGCGGTAACGCTTCAGGCCGAAGAGACCGGCAAACGTCATGACCGAGGCGCGCATCAGCGCGTTATGCTGGGCGACCACCAGATTCTCCAACACGCTCATCGCCGGAAACAGCCGGATATTCTGGAAGGTGCGGGCGACATGCGCCTCCTGGGCGATGCGGAAATCCTCCATCCGCTCCAGATAGAACAGCGTGCCCTCGCGATTCAGCGTCAGCCTTCCGACGGTCGGCTTGTAAAAGCCGGTCAGGCAATTGAACACCGTGGTCTTGCCGGCCCCGTTCGGGCCGATGATGGCGGTGATCTCGCGCCTGGCGGCGTGAAACGACACATCGTCGATGGCGACCAGCCCGCCGAAGCGCATGGTCAGATGCTCGACCGACAGCAGCGCCGCATCGGCGGCGGCGGCGGCGGTCGCGACGCGGGGGTCGGCGAACAGCCCGATCATGACGCGCCTCCCGCCAGCGGCGCGGCCTCCGGTTTTCGGCTCGGCGGCAGCCTCAGGGTCGGCTCGCGATGCGCCAGCAGGCCGCGCGGCTTCCAGATCATGATCAGCACCATGGCGCCGCCGAAGGCCAGCATGCGGTACTGCTCCAGATCGCGGAACACCTCGGTGCCGCCGATCAGGAAGATGGCGGCGATGACCACGCCGATCTGGCTGCCCATGCCGCCCAGCACGACGATGGCCAGGATCACCGCCGATTCAATAAAGGTGAAGCTCTCCGGGCTGATGAAGCCCTGCCGGGTGGCGAAGAAGGAGCCGGCGAAACCGCCGAACATGGCGCCGATGGCGAAGGCCGTCAGCTTGGTGTTGGTCGGGTTGATGCCGAGCGACCGGCAGGCGATCTCATCCTCGCGCAGCGCCTCCCAGGCGCGGCCGATCGGCAGCTTGCGCAGCCGCAGCGTCACGAAATTGGTGATCAGCGCCAGCGCCAGGATCACGTAATAAAGAAAGACGATGCGGTGCAGGGAGGAGAATTCCAGCCCGAAGAATTGGTGAAAGGTCGGCCCGTCGCTCGAACTTCGGGCGAATTCCAGCCCGAACAGGCTGGGCCGGGGCACGCCGGAGACGCCGTCCGGCCCGCCGGTGAATTCGTACCAGTTCAGCAGCACCACGCGGATGATCTCACCGAAGCCCAGCGTGACGATGGCGAGATAATCGCCGCGCAGCCGCAGAACCGGGAAACCGAGGATCACGCCGAAGAAGGCGGCGAACAGGCCGGCCAGCGGCAGGCAGACCCAGAAGGACCAGTCGAAATGCGCGGCGATCAGCGCGTAGGAATAGGCCCCCACCGCATAGAAGGCGACATAGCCCAGGTCGAGCAGCCCGGCCAGCCCGACCACGATGTTCAAGCCCCAGCCCAGCATGATGTAGGTCAGCACCAGGATCGCCACGTCCAGCGTGTAGCGGTCGGCGAAGGGCAGCATCGGCATGGCGATGGCGAAGAGGATCGCCGCCGGCCCGCCATAGAGCCCGACCTTCTTCATGAAGGCCCCGGCTCGGCCGCCGGCGATTTCCTCGGTCTTGGCCTTCGGCCGCCGCCGGCCGCCATAGGCCCAGTAAAGATTCAGCAGGAACCGGCCGACAATGCCGGCCAGCACGGCGAAGGCGACATCGTCGAAGCGATAATCGATGCCCAGGCCGCCGGGCGTGTCGATGGTGCGCAACCCGATGATCGGCGCCGCCAGCGCGAACACCACCAGGCCGGTCATCAGGCAATCCTTCAGGATCGCGGGCAGGTCCAGGGAACCTTCCGCCGTGCGGACATGTGTGGCCATCGCCTCAAACCTTCTCGATTTCAGGTTTGCCGAGCAGGCCCGTCGGCAGGAATATCAGCACCAGCACCAGGATGGAGAAGGCGGCCACATCCTTGTATTCAATGGTGAAATAGGCCGACCAGAAGGTTTCGATCAGGCCGATCAGCAGCCCGCCCAGCATCGCGCCCGGCATCGAGCCGATGCCGCCCAGCACGGCGGCGGTGAATGCCTTGACCCCGGCCAGGAAGCCGATGAAGAAATCGATCACGCCGTAATACAGCACGAACATCATGCCGGCGACCGAAGCCAGCGCTGCCCCCATCACGAAGGTAAGCGAGATGGTGCGGTCGACATTGATGCCGAGCAGCGAGGCCATGCGGCGATCCTGTTCGCAGGCGCGCTGCTGGCGGCCCAGCGCCGTCTTGGCGATGAGATAGGAGAAACCGGCCATCAGCGCCAGCGTGGTCAGCACGATCAGAATCTGCATGTAGCTGAGCGTGACGACGAAATTCGGGCTTTCCATCACCACGATGCCGCCATTCACCACCGGCTGGATCGGCTTCACCCGCGCGCCCTGCGCGATCTGCACGTAATTCTGCAGGAAGATCGACATGCCGATGGCCGAGATCAGCGGCGCCAGCCGGAACGAGCCGCGCAGCGGCCGGTAGGCCACCCGCTCCACCGTCCAGCCATAGACCGAGGAGAGCAGCATCGAGACGATCAGCACGATCAGCAGCGCCAGCGGAATGAAGGTCAATCCCAGGCTGCCCAGAATCAGCAGCGAGATCAGCGCGATGAACGCCCCGATCATGAACACGTCGCCATGGGCGAAGTTAATCATCCCGATAATGCCGTAGACCATCGTATAGCCGATGGCGATCAGCCCGTAGATCGATCCGAGGGTGACCCCGTTGATCAATTGCTGGACGAAATATTCCATGCTTTCTCAAGCCCCCGCGAAATCGCGCAACCCTGTCATCATTTATTCCGGCGCTTCGTGCTACCGGTTGTGCTGTAGCAGCATACGACAGTTTTGCGACCATGGGACCGTGTTTCAAGCGATTGTCTCGGCAACAAAGGGCGCATAAAGGAATATCGGCATCATGACAGCGCTTGAGACGTCCGTGACCGCCTGGTGGTGGATTCGCCACGCCCCGGTTCAGGGGCATGAAGGTGTCTATCTCGGCCGGCTGAACTCGCCGGCCAACCTGACGCACCGGGAAGGCCTGGAACGGCTGGTCCCGCTGCTGCCGGCGGAGGCAGTGTGGATGACGACGCCGCTGGCGCGCGCGCACCAGACCGCCGACGCCCTGGCCGCCGCCTGCGGCGTACCGCGCACCGCCGTTATCGTGGAGACGGCGCTGATCGAGCAGGATTTCGGCCAATGGCAGGGGCGGGACTATGATTCGGTCTATGCCGAAACCGGCCCTGAGGGCTGGGAATCGCCCGGCACCATCCGACCGCCGGGCGGCGAGAGCTTTGCCGACATGATGCCGCGCGTCGCCCACTGCGTGGCGGCCAGAAGTGCCCGCCTGCCGGGCCGCAGCGTCATCGCCATCGCCCATGCCGGCACCATCCGCGCCGCCCTCGCCCAGGCGCTCGATTTGACGCCGGACCAGGCGCTGCGTTTCCAGATCGACCCGCTCCGCATCACCCGCATCGACTGCATCGCCGATGGCGACCACACGCTGTGGCGGCTGCCCTTCGTGAACCGCTAGGCCGGATTTCTAGCTGGCTATGCGGCGCAGCGGGTTGCGGCTGCCGCGGACACGGATTTTCGGGGCGTTCTCCTTGGCGGATTTCCACGGAGCGAGGAGATCGGCAACGTCCGCCGACACCGCAACCGTACCGTCGCGGGCGAACAGCTCGTGATTATCCTCGATATCCTCGCGGCGATAGAGATAGTTCACCATCAGCCCGTAAGATTCCCGCAGCCCCTTGGCCGAGACATCGCCCAGCCAGTTGATGCGCTCGACGCGCGCGCCATTGCCGAGATGGAAGCGGGCGACCGGATCGAGCGCGCGGCCGTTCTTGCGGCCGGTCAGATAGCGCGCGCAAAGCCGGACCAGCGGCTGCTCCAACGCATCGGTCAAGGCCTCGTCCTGCTGCCATTCGCCCTCGGCGAGCAGCGCCTTCAGCGCCGCCGGATCGGCCAGGCGCTCATCCGCCTCGGCCAGGGCGGCGCGGTCATCGGCGGGAATCAGTTCCTCGGGCGCATCCAGGCCGGCATCCAGCCAGCGCCGGAACCCGGGGATCGGCGACAGGGTGGAGAAGGTCTTGATCTGCGGCAGATCGTCGGCCAGATCGTCGACCACGCGCTTGATCAGGAAGCTTCCGAAGCTGATGCCGCGCAGGCCGTCCTGGGTGTTGGAGATGGAATAGAAGATCGCCGTGTCGGCCTGCTTTGGATCCTGCGCCGGGGCACTCTCGTCGAGCAGGGTCTGCACCGAGCCGGAAAGGCCCTTCACCAGCGCCACCTCGACGAAGATCAGCGGCTCCGACGGCATGCGCGGATGGAAGAAGGCATAGCAGCGCCGGTCGCGGTCCAGCCGGTTGCGCAGATCGGCCCAGGAGCGGATTTCATGCACCGATTCGTAAGCGATCAGCTTCTCCAGCAAGGCGGCCGGCGATTCCCAGCTGATCACCTTCATGTCGAGGAAACCGATATCGAACCAGGCGGCCAGCAACTCCTTCATATCGCGGTCCAGCCCGGCCAGATGCGGATTCTTCAAATCCAGCTTCAGCAGGTCGGCGCGCATGTCGACCAGGAACTTCACCCCCTGCGGCAGGGCGTTGAACTGGGTCAGCAGCTTCATCCGCGGCGACACCAGTACCTCGCGCAGCGCCGCCTCCGCCGCCAGGCGCCCGGCGACGTCGCGGGTCTTGCGATAGGTCGCGATCGCCTCGTCCAGCGCGGTTTCCGCCACGTCGAAATCCTCGGCCAGAACGCGCAGATAGCGTTCGCGCCCTTCCGGCTTCAGGCTGAGATAGATTTGCCCGATGCTGGCCGCCCGCGCCCGGGCGGAAACCTCGCCGCCGCGCGCCTCGATGCATTCGGCGATCTGCTCGCGCAGCTTGGCGACAGCATTGTCGTCCAGCGCCGGCGGCGCCTCCCCCTTGCCGCCGGCGATATCGCGCCAGGCCGCCTTCAGATTCAGCAGCGCCCGGTCGAACAGGCTGGGCGGCGTGGCGTTGGTGACGACGAGCTGCTGGGACACGGCTGAACCTCGTATTCTGGGCGGCGGTTTCCCGTCCGATGTGGGAGCGGAAACCGGCTGTCGCAACGATCGTAACGGCAATTTAACCAGTGACGGACAAGCCTAGCAGGGACAGCACTTGATCGCGTCGGTAAATTGCAGACAATGCGATGAAAATCCGGCACGGCCTTTGCCCCACACGCCGGACGTTTATTTGGAAGCCTATATGCCGACGCTCTATGAAGTGCACACCCTAAAAGGCGGTAACTGGATGATCGATTCGACCTATCCCGACCGGGATAAGGCGCTCGACACCGCCAAGCAGCTCTATGCGGAAAAGCAGTTCGAGGGCGTAAAGGTCGTCAAGGACAATTACGACGAGGCGGCGAACCAGAGCAAAGAGATCGTCATCTACGACACCACCCGCCCCGTCACCGAGCGCCGGCCGCCGGGCAAGGAAGCGCCGAGGCCGGCCGCCGCCGCCAAAAAGGACGTCGATTTCAAGAATAAGAAGCGGCAGGGATCGGCACAGGCCGAGATGTCGATCTTCCTGCGCTCGATCATCTGGCTGTTCATCATCCTGGTCGCCGGCATCGGCGTGATCTGGATGCTGTTCACCTTCACCGACTTTCTGGCCGGCGTGGGCGTGGTGCGCTAGCTAGGCCAGCGCCTTTTCGCGCAGGTAATACATCAGATCCAGCGGCGGCGGCTCCGCCCCGGCGGTGCCCAGCATATGGTGCGCCTGGCCGCGATGGTGGGTCTGATGATTGAAGAAATGCCCCAGGATCAGCGCCCGCTGCATGCTGAAAGTCTCGCCACGCGTATTGGTGTAGGTGAGCGTGTCGGCCAGCGTGGAGCCATCCATCGCCGCGACGAAGGCCACGATCAGCGCATCCTGCGCGCGCCGGGCCTTGGCCAGATCCTCGAAATCCTCGAACGGCACGTCGTCCAGCTTGTAGCTATAGGCGGCCTGGCCGGGAAAGCGCGACATCCAGAGCCGGTCGCCGACCAGGATATGGTTCAGCGTATTGTGGATCGAACCGAAGAAGCCCTGCCGGTTGGCCTTGCGGGCATGATCGCTGAGCTGCGCCACCGCACCGTAGAGCAGGGCATTGGCCCAGCGATTGTAATCGGCCAGGGTCTGGAAATAGGCGGGATCGCTCATGCCTTCCTCCGTCAGCTTCGCCGCAACGCATCGATGGTGTAGATCGCCAGCCCCGCCCAGATACAGGCGAAGGTGACCATATGCACCGGCGTGAAGATTTCGCCGAACAGCAGCACCGCCAGCAGGAACTGCCCGGTCGGCGCAATATATTGCAGAATGCCCAGCGTCGATAGCGACAGCCGCCGGGCCGCCGCGCCGAACCAGACCAGCGGCAGCAGCGTCACCAGCCCGGCCGCGATCAGCAGCAGATCGGTCCTCAGATCGACCGCGCCGAAGCTGCCGCCGCCCGTTTGCCCGCGATAGACCAGGAATATCAGCGCCGGCGGCACCAGAACCGCCGCCTCGATAAAAACGGCAACCATGGATTCGACGCGCACCAGCTTGCGGATCAGCCCATAGAAGCCGAAGCTGAATCCCAGGAACAGCGCCACCCAGGGCGCCTCCCCGGCGGCCGCGACCATGACCAGCACGCCGGTCGTCGCCAGACCCACGGCGATGGATTGGGGCAGGCGCAGCCGTTCCTTCAGGAACAGCATGCCCAGCAGCACATTGACCAGCGGGTTGATGTAATAGCCCAGGCTGGCCTGTAGCACATGGCCCTCATTGACCGCCACGATATAGACGAACCAATTGCCCGCCAGGATGGTGGCCGAGCCGATCAGCGGCAGCAGAAGCCGGCGGCTGGTCAGCACCGTCGCCACTTCCCGCCAGCGGCCCATCACCCAGACCAGCAGGGCCAGCAGCCCGGCCGACCAGACGATGCGGTGCGCCAATATCTCGACCGGCGCGACATGCTGGACCAGCTTGAAGTAGAGCGGCGCGATGCCCCAGAACAGAAAGGCCGAGAGGCCGAAGCCCACGCCCATCATGCTCTCGCGGCGCGCGGCCGCGAGATCGGGAGTGCCGGCGGAAACAGGCTTCGTGGTCATACGGAACGCGGGCCCCTTCAGGCTGCGGGACAGGCCGGCCGCCACCATAAGGCGGTCCGGCCCGTCCAGTCAGGGGGCAGAATGCGGATCAGCCCTGCCAGAACGGCTTGTTGATCTCGTTATGAAGGTCGAGGCGGGTCAGCCCGACATCGCGCAGCTGGCGCTCGTCCATATCGGCGAGGCTGTAGCGCTGCTCCGCCCGCTCCTGCCATTTCATCAGCAGCGCGAAGCCGGCAAAGAGAATCCCGCGCACCGTAGCGACGCGGCGCACAGGCCGCAGGGCCGGCAGGACGTCGGACAGGCGGCTGGAAGTCTCGGTATACATCGTCATCTCCCTTAACTAACTGAATTGTCCTAATGACAATCCAGGATCGGCATCTGCCGTCTACGCTTGAAAAATGCCTGTTTCCTGACTTATCCACAAACGATCCTTTTTCATGCATGAGCAAAATAAACTAATGCTGCAATGGATGAAAAAGGGCCTCCGGCCGCAGGGGATGAGGGGGATTGGCCGGAGGCTTCGAGGGAACAGGGTTGAAACCGTGGGGGCGGGCGTCTCAACCGCGCCAGAACGGCTTCCGGATCTCGCCCTGGATGTCCGACCGGCTGAGCGCAACGTCGCGCAAAGCCCGGTCATCCAGCGAGGCGAGGTGATGGCGCTGCCCGGCGCGCTCCTGCCACAGCAGGAGCAGATCGACCAGCGCGGTGAGGCGGCCGGCGGAAAGACGGCCGAAGCGGGGAATCCGGGGGTAATGCGTAAGCGAAGACAGGACCGACATCGGTGCCTCCTGATTCAAATGAATTGTCCTAATGACAATCCAGTGACACCAACCCTTTGTTGGACACTAGAAATCGGCCTTTCAAACCAATTTCACAAACGATAGTTTTTTATGATCGTGATAAGTTTTTCTAAGGTATCGCCATGAGCCGCCGCCTGCCGCCCTTGACCGCGATCCGGGCCTTCGAGGCCGCCGCCCGGCATTTGAGCTTCACCAGGGCCGCGAACGAGCTGAACGTTACCCAGGCGGCAATCAGCCATCAGGTGAAGGGTCTGGAGGGCTGGCTGGGGCTGCCGCTGTTCCGGCGCGGCAGCCGCGCGCTGTTCCTGACCGACGAGGGACAGACTTATCTGGCAGTGGTGCGCGAGTGCCTGGACAAGCTGGCCGAGGGCACGCAGCGCCTGCAGGCGCGCGACAAGGCCGGGCGGCTGACTGTCTCCACCTTCCAATCCTTCGCCGCCGTGTGGCTGGTGCCGCGACTGGGGCGGTTCCGCGCGCTGAACCCAGAGATCGACGTGTGGGTCGCGGCGAACGACATCGTAGTCGATTTTACGCAGGAGGACATCGATTGCGGCATCCGCTACGGCACCGGCCGCTGGCCCGGCGTGCGCTCGGTGCGCTTCATGACCGAGAGCATCTTCCCGGTCTGTAGCCCGAAGCTGCTGCATGGCGCGCATCCGTTGCGCGCGCCGGAGGATCTGGTGCGCCACACACTGCTGCACGACCATATGCACGAGGATTGGCGCATGTGGCTGATGGCCGCCGGGGTCGATACTGTCGACCCGACGCGCGGCCCCACCTTCAGCCATTCCAGCATGGTGCTGCAGGCCGCCATCGACGGCCAGGGCGTGGCGCTGGGAAGAAGCGCGCTGATGCGCGAGGCGATCGCCTAGGGCAAGCTGGTGCAGCCGTTCAAATTCTCGCTGAACGCCCACCATTCCTATTATTTCGTCTGTCCGGAGGCGTCCGCCGACCGGCCCAAGGTGGTCGCCTTCCGCGACTGGCTCTTCGCCGAGGCCGAGCGCGACGGCTTGCGGATAACGGAATAGCCGCTAGCCCAGCAGCGCCTCGATGCGATCAAGGCAGGAATGCAGCGTCGCCGGCGAACTGGCGAAGCACAGGCGCAGATGCCCTTCCCCGCCCGGCCCGAAGGCGGAGCCGGGGGCGAGGCCGACGCGCTGCTCGGCCACCAGGCGCTTGGCGAACGCCATGCTGTCGTCCATGCCGTCGACCGCGAAGAAGTGATAGAAGGCGCCCTTGGGCTGCACCATGCGGATGCGCGGATGCTGCGACAGCCGGTCATAGACGATGTCGCGGCCCTCGCGGTATCTTGCTACCGACTGGGCGATGAAACCCTCGCCCTGCCGCACCGCGACGATACCGGCATGCTGGGCGAAGGTGGCGGCCGAGGCGGTGTTGAACTCGTTCATCTTCAGCAGCGTGGGGATGATGCCGAGCGGGGCGGTGATCCAGCCCATGCGCCAGCCGGTCATGCTCCAGGATTTCGAGAAGCTGTTAATCACCAGAACCGGGTCCTCATCGCCCGCGACTTCCAGGAAGGAGGGGGCGCGATTGCCCTCATAGACCATGCGGTCATAGACCTCGTCGGCGACGATCCAGATGCCCTTCTCGCGGGCGAAATCCAGCAGCTGCTTCTGCTGCTCGGACGGCATCACCCAGCCGGTCGGGTTGTTCGGCGAATTCACGAACAGCGCGCGGGTATTGCCGTCGCACGCGGCCATCAGCTTTTCGATATCGAGCTGCCAGCCATCATTGCCCATGGTCAGCTCGACCGGCCGCACCTCGCCGCCCATGATGCGCACCGTCTCCCCGCAATTCGGCCAGAGCGGGCTGGTGGTGACGACATTGGTGCCATAATCGACCAGCGACTGCATGACGATCTGGATGGCGTTCATGCCCGACGCGGTGACCACGATGCGGTCGGCATGGATCGGCCTGCCGTTCAGCGGCGTCAGATAGTCTGCCAGCGCCTGGCGCAGGCCGGGCACGCCGGCGCTCTCGGTATAGAACACATGGCCGGCCTTCAGCGCCTCGGCCGCCGCCTCGCAGATGAAGTCGGGCGTCGGCAAATCCGGCTCGCCGAACCAGAGCGGCGTCACCCCGCCCAGCTTCATGCCGAAATGCGCCACTTCGCGAATCCGCGAATCGGCCAGCCGGACGATATCCGGGCGGATCACGGGCAAGGAATCGGAATGCTGCATGGCCAGACGCTTTCGACTATCGGATCTGATCAGCCCTTATCGGCCGCGCCTGGGGCCGGGAGCAACCCCGGAATCGTCACGGGGACAATGCGAGGGACAGAGCCAAGTCTCCCCTCACCCAGCTCCG
>NZ_LPXN01000094.1 GCF_001618175.1 Oceanibaculum pacificum
ATGACCTCGTCCTGAGGAGCCCCGTTAGGGGCGTCTCGAAGGACAAGGCGGCAGCCTCACCACATCGTGCTAAGCCTTGAAATCGAACAGCTTTCCACCAGCGGGCACCGTCGGCGGCTTGTCGTCCGGCCGGGCGGGGCGGGTGGCTTCGATCACCGGGGCGTCGATGGTCGGCGGCTCGGATGGCGGCGGTGCGACGGCAGCGGCCGGCTGTTCCACCGCCGGATCGAGGGTTGTGGTGGGGGCGGCATCCACCGGCAGCTCGGTATAGAGGAAGTCCCGGGCGAAAACCCGCCGATCCGCGTCGCTTTCGAAGCTGGCGATCAGGCTGATCGCCTGGATGCGGCGGTGCGTGGCCCGGTCGCGCGCCGCCATGAAGCCGCCGAAGCGCATGTTCCAGCGTCCAGATATCTTGGCCGCCAGCCACGCCTCCGCCTTATCCAGCTCGTCCCTGGCGGCCACCGGGTAGCGTAGCTGGAAAGGCAGCATGGGCGGGATCAGGCGGACGCGCCTTCCTCTTGCAAGGCCAGGTCGAACAGCGGGAACAGCGCCTCCGGCTCCTGCGCGCCGGACAGGCCGTAGCGGCCATTCAGCACGAAGCAGGGCACGCCATTCACGCCGATCCGGCCGGCGGTGACGCATTCCGCCTCGACATCGACGGCGCCTTCGGTGCTTTCCAGAAAATTCGCCGCCTCGTCGCGATCGATGTCCTGTTCCTCGGCAATGTCGATCAGCACGTCGAGGTCGCCAATGTCGCGGCCATTCAGGAAATAGGCCTGGAACAGCGCCTCGACCATCGCATCCTGCGCGCCCTTGTCGTAGGCAAGGCGAATCAGCCGGTGCGCATCCACTGTGTTCGGCGTGCGCTTCACCTTCTCAAAGGCGAAGGCGATATTCTCGCTGCCACCGACCCGGCGGATCGTGTCGTAAATCTGGCGCGAGCGCATTTCACCGCCGAACTTGGCCTCCAGATAGGCCTGCCGGTCCATGCCTTCCTTCGGCATGCCGGGGTTCAGCTGGAAGGCGCGCCAGCGAATATCCAGGCTGGGCATCGGTCGCAGCGCGAGGGCCTTTTCGAGCCGTCTTTTGCCGACGAAGCACCAGGGGCAGATCACGTCGGAGAAGATATCGAGGCGCATGCAATGGCTCCTTTCCTGACGGGCGCTTGACGTGCGCCATTGGGGATTCGAGCATGTGGCCGGCAAAACGGCAACCCCTGGCAATCGGGGGAGCCGATAACAATCGAGGGAGGCAGTGTGTCCGCGACGCAAGGGGGCGGCGCCTATGAGCGCGATCTGAACAAGAATCCGGCCAATCACGTTCCGTTGTCGCCGCTTTCCTTCCTGCGACGGTCGGCGCTCGTGCATCCCGGCAAGACCGCCGTGATCCATGGCGGCCGGCACTATGCCTACCGCGAATTCGACGAACGCTGCCGCCGGCTGGCCAGCGCGCTGTCCCGGCGCGGCGTGGGCAAGGGCGACACGGTGGCGGTGCTCGCTCCGAACATCCCGGCGCTGCTGGAGGCGCATTACGGCATCCCGATGCTGGGGGCGGTGCTGAACGCGATCAATATCCGGCTCGATGCCGAGACCGTCGCCTTCATCCTGGAGCATGGCGGGGCCAAGGTGCTGATCGCCGACCGCGAATTCGCCGATGTGGCGGAAGCGGCGATTGCCCGGCTGGGCCGCGCGATCGTGCTGGTGGAGATCGACGATCCCGAGGCTGGCGGAGCAGGGCGTTCCTTGGGCGGCACCGACTACGAGGCGTTTCTGGCCGAAGGCGACCCGGCCTTCGCCTACGAGCTGCCGGACGATGAATGGCAGGCCATCGCGCTGAACTACACCTCCGGCACCACCGGCAACCCGAAGGGCGTGGTTTATTCGCATCGCGGGGCCTATCTCAACGCCATCGGCCAGATCCTGTCCTTCGGCCTGACCGGGCAGACGCGCTATCTCTGGACCCTGCCGATGTTCCATTGCAATGGCTGGACCTATACCTGGGCGGTGACCGCCGCCGCCGGGGCGCATGTCTGCCTGCGCCGGGTCGATCCGGCGTTGATCTTCCCGGCGATCCGCGACCACAGGGTCACCCATCTGTGCGGCGCGCCGATCGTGCTGAACATGATGATCCATGCGCCCGAGGAGCAGAAACTGCGCTTCGAGCACAGCGTCGAGGTGGCGACCGGCGGCGCCGCGCCGCCATCGAGCGTGATCGAGCGGATGGAGGCGATGGGCTTCCGCGTCACTCACCTCTATGGCCTGACCGAGACCTATGGCCCGTCCACCGTCTGCGACTGGCAGGAGGATTGGGCGGCGCTGGAACTGGAACATCGCTCCGCCAGGATGGCGCGCCAGGGCGTGCATTACCCGACGCTGCAGGGCATGCGGGTGGTCGATCCCGACACGATGGCGGACGTTCCGGCCGACGGCCGCACCATCGGCGAGGTGCTGTTTCGCGGCAACACCGTGATGATGGGGTATCTCAAGAACCCCAAGGCGACGGCCGAGGCCTTCGCCGGCGGCTGGTACCATAGCGGCGACCTCGCGGTGCTGCACCCGGACGGCTATATGGAGGTGAAGGACCGCGCCAAGGACATCATCATTTCCGGCGGCGAGAACATCTCCTCGCTGGAGGTGGAGGAGGCGCTGTACCGCCACCCCTCGATCATGGAGGCCGCCGTGGTCGCCCGCCCGGACGAGAAATGGGGCGAGACGCCGTGCGCCTTCGTGACGCTGAAGCCCGGCGCGCCACTCGTCGGCGAGGCCGAGGTGATCGATTGGTGCCGGCAGAAGCTGGCCCGCTTCAAGGTGCCGAAAACCATCCTGTTCGGCCCGCTGCCCAAGACCTCGACCGGCAAGATCCAGAAATTCGTCCTGCGCCAGCAGGCCGAGCAGCTTTCCACCCCTCCCAAATCATAAGGATCGCGTTCCATGATCATCGACCACCGCACCTACGAGATCAAAGCCGGCTGCCTGCCCAAATTCCTGGAGCTGTACGGCACCCACGGCTACCCGGTGCAGCTGAAGCATCTGGGCCAGCCGGTCGGCTACTACGTTTCCGGCGATATCGGCGCGCTGAACCAGGTGGTGCATCTGTGGCAGTACGAATCGCTGGCCGACCGCGAGGCGAAGCGTGGCCGCATGCAGGCCGATCCCGACTGGCAGGCCTATCTGGCGAAGAGCGCCGAGGCCGGCTACACCGTCCGTCAGGAGAACAAGATTCTGCGCGCCGCCCCGTTCTGGCAGCCGAAATAACCGCCGCGTCGGCGGAAAAATAACGATGTTCACTTTTTGTTCTTGACGCAGGCAGTGCTGCTCGGGCATCGTCCTCTCCTAATTCACCGTCCTTGAATGGAGAGAGACATGTCCGAGCAAAGCCTCACCATGCTGGATCGCACGCTCAGCAGCATCGCCCTGATCGGCAGCTTCACGCTGCTGATGACCATCATGACCTATGGCTGGGTTACCGCTTTCCGCGTGATGGCGAGCTGAGCCGCATCGCCCGTCACTGCAGATGGGCAGGGGCGGGATGCACGAAGCGCAGTATCGTGGCGCCGGCTTCCGATTGTCCGGCCCTGCGGGCGGGCAGAACCATCCCCGCCGCCGCCAGGGAGGTGGAGAAAAGCAGCGCCGGCGCCTCGAACAGCCGCACACCGCTCGGCGTCAGAAGACTGGCGGCCTGCTTCGCGAACGGATCCAGCCGGTCTGCAACGCCGCGCGCCTGGCACAGCGCCAGCAGGTCGAGCAGCAGATGCTCATCCTCGGTAACCGAGGGGCAGCGCGGGCAATTCATCGCGATCTGCCGGGCGGCGCCGCCGGCCAGCACGCTCATCATCGCTTCCAGCGGTCCCAGCGCCTCGGTCGCATAGGTCAGCGCGAAACCTTCCAATAGCGCCTCGCGGGTGCGCGCCGGGGGCCACTCCTGACGCAGCCCGGCAACCCACACCCGCATGCCCCAAAGCGCCAGCTTGCGGCCGGCATCCAGGCCGGCGAAGCAATCGCCAGAGGTTTCGGCGGCGCGAATATGATCGTCGCACTCGCTAGACATCGCTGCCGCCCTCGCGCGGATTATCGCTGACGGGCGCGCCGGGCATGGCCAGCCGCATCCCGGCTTCCGCCAGGCAGGCCGCCAGATCATGCGCCAGCGCGGCGCTGACGGCGCCGGCGCGCGGCCGCAGGAAGCCGCGGCAGAGCAGGGCGGGGGAGAAACGCTCCCCCTGCTGAGCCAGGGCCAGCAGGTCGAGCAGCCGGCGCTCATCGTCGCTGATCGGCCGGCTGCAGGCCGGCCACAGCCGGATCGGCCGGATGGCGCCATGCGCCAGCGACAGCATGAACAATTCCAGCCGCCGCCGGGCCTGCGGCTGGCGCAGCCGGTGGAACGCCCCCTCCAGCATATGCTCCACCGGCTGGCCGCGCCGCGCCCCACGCTGACCTTCCACCCACAGCCGCATCGCCCATAAGGCGAACTGCTCGGCGAAGGGCAGCGCCAGCCGGTCGCCGGCCACGTCGAGCCCCTCCATCGATTCCCGCGCCCGTTGCAGGGCCGTCGCCTCGCTGTGCAGCGTCCGTCCGCTCTCCGCGCTCATCGTGGTCCTCGCCTTTACTGATGTGCAATTGATAGTCATTCTTATTAACTATCGATGACAGGTCAAGCGGGAGTTGACGGCATGGGAAGGTATCGGCCGGAGCGTGTATCGGGCAGGGCAAGGATCAGCCGGCCGTCGCCGCCCCGACCCTGACCGCCTCGATGATCGCGCTCATCAGCCCATGCAGCCGGTCGCGATAGCCGGTGCGCGCGGAGGGGGAGGTTTCGTCCGAGGTCATCGCCACGGTCAGTTCCAGCGCCGGGACGATATAGAGCATCTGCCCGCCATAGCCCCAGGCGTAGCGCACCTCCTCGCCGGCCATGCGGCGCAGGAACCAGCCATAGCCATAGCCGTCGCCGGTGAAGGCGGAATGGGTGCGCAGGCTCCAGGATTGCCGGATCCAGTCTTCCGGCACGATTTGTTCTCCGGCCTCGGTGCGGCCGCCATTGCGGAACAGCTCGCCGAAGGCCAGCAGCGAGCGCGGGCTCATCGCCATCTGGTTACCGCCCAGATAGATGCCCTGCGGATCGCGCTCCCAGCCGGCGATGGCGAAGCCGGGCTGCGCGCCCAGCCAGTCGCGCGCCAGCGCCAGGGTCGACCGGCCGGTCGACCGCGTCAGGATCGCCGACAGCAGATGGGTGGAGCCGGTGGAATACAGCATCCGCCCGCCCGGCTCGTCGATAAAAGGCTGCGCCAGCGCCGTGCGCACCCAATTGCCGCTCGACACCCAGCGCCCGTAATTCGGCCCGGAGGTGCGCTCCAGCCCGGCCTGCATCGACAACAGATGGCCGATCGTCACGTCGCCCAGCCGGGGGTCGGGCGACGCCGGCAGCTGGTCGCGCAGCAGCGGCGCGATCTTCTGCTCCGGCCCCGCCAGCACGCCCTTGGCGATGGCGATGCCGACCAGCGCCGAGATCACCGATTTCGACGCCGATTTGATGTTGGTGGGATCGCTTACCCGGTGCCGCCCATAGCCCCGCTCGGCCAGGATATCGCCGTCCCGCGCCACGATCACCGCCTCCAGCGGCTCCAGCCGCGCGGCCCCGTCCAGCAACGATCCCAAAGATTGCGCCCCCGCGGGCGACACGGCCAGCGGCAGGACGATAGCAAGCAGGGCAACGGCGATTTTCCTCATTGCCCTCAACCTAGCGCCGCATCGCGGCAAATCCATGGCCGGGGATAACGCGTGTGAAAGAGACTGTTATAGCATACTGTTACAATATTATGCTTCTTCAGAAGGGTTACGGATCGGCCACTCTGGGCGTTTAATCTCCTTTCCCGAAAGAAAGTTCCTAATCAAATTCAATTGATTCCCTGTAAATTCTCTTATCATTTTCTGGTCTTCTTCGTTTGCCTCCCGGCCTTCCATGTTGTCTGCAATGGTATCTAGAAAAAGGCGCAAAGCGTTTAATGTTGCGCTCATAGCTACCAGCTGTCGGGCTACCGATCGATTGCTTTGATCATCTAGGTCATAAATCGGGAAGCGATTCATTTCTTCGACGATAACCATTATGCTTAAGCCAGCTTGACGAAGGGATAGAGGAAAAGGCAAAAATTTTTCTGACGTACGGTGATAGCTTTCAATAACCTCATAGCCATGCAAAAGAAGGCGCGTTGCCGCGTTTTTTAACTGCCTCTTTCGACGCCAAACTGGAGCAAATGCTGTAAAGTAAGTGACGAGCAGAGCTAGCATTGCGCCAAGAAACTGCGCCCAACCGGCCAATTTGTCATGAGTCTCGAGCCACGTGACGATTGCATCCATTGAAATCATCAAGCCTCAGTCTGCGCAACTGGCGGATGGGGTGGGATTCGAACCCACGGTGGGCTCGCACCCACGCCGGTTTTCAAGACCGGTGCCTTAAACCGCTCGGCCACCCATCCGTGTGGGCGGCTTCTAGCATAGCGGTCGGGGAGTTCCAAGAGATCGGGGCAGGAGAGCGGGGGCGGGCCGATTGCGTGCCGGCGGGCGATCCCGTACACAAGACGGCATGGACGACGCCATCTTCATTGTCGGCAAGCTGGCCTGGGGCGTGCTGGAGCCGGGCAGCCTGCTGCTGATCGGGCTGGCCGGCGGCCTGGCATGCCTGTTCCTAGGCCGGGTTCGACTGGGGCGGTGGTTTCTCGGCGCGGTGCTTTTAGTCGGGCTGGCGGTGACCATACTGCCGCTCGGCGAGTGGCTGCTGCGACCGCTGGAGGCGCGCCATGTCCCGCCATCGCCGCTGCCGGGCGCGATTGCCGGCATCATGCTGCTGGGCGGTGGCCTGGACCCGGCCCTGACCGCCCGGCGCGGCCCACCCGCGCTGACAGGGGCGGGCGACAGGATCGTCGCGACGGCGCTGCTGGCGCGGCACTACCCGGCGACGCCGATCCTGCTGCTGGGCGGCTCCGGCCGGATGCGCGAGCAGGTCTATCGCGAGGCGCCGGCGGTGGCCGCGCTGCTGGTCGCGCTGGGCACGGCGCCGGATCGGCTGGTCGCCGACGACAAGTCCCGCACAACGCGGGAAAATGCGGGCAGCGCCGCAGCGTTCGGGCTTGACGCGGGAACGCCGGACCGGCCCTGGCTGCTGGTCACCTCCGCCTGGCACATGCCGCGCGCCATGAACAGCTTCGCCGCCCTGAACGGGAGCATCCGGCCCTACCCGGTGGACTACCTGACCGACCCCACGGATAGCCATTGGTTTCCGGGCTTTACCGAAGGGTTATCGCTGCTCGGCCTGGCGATGAAGGAGTGGCTGGGCCTGGCCGCTTATGCCATTCTGCCGAGGCCTGGGGAATCGGCGGCCCGGCCCTAAAAAAGCCGCAAGCCTTGTCCATCCAAAAGGTTCATTGCCCCTATCAAAGAGAACGACATGCCGCATTGCCCCGCCGCCCGACTCACCATCCGCCTCCACCGGCCGATCCAGCCTGCAGCGTTACGCGTCCGGCGGATGTTGATGGCGGGGCTCGTGGCGGCCGCCATGCTGGGGGGCATGATGGCGGGTAGTGCCCAGGCGAACGACCAGCCTTTCGCTGCCTGGCTGCAAGAATTGCGCGCCGAAGCCGTTCAGAAGGGCATCAAGCAAAGCACGCTGGATGCGGCGCTGACAGGCATCAAGCCGATCCCCCGGGTGATCGAGCTGGATCGCAAGCAGCCGGAATTCACCCTCACTTTCCAGCAATATATCGACCGCGTCGTGCCGCAGAGCCGGATCGACCGGGGCCGCGCGATGATGGCCGAGCACAAGGCGCTGCTGGAGCCGATCTCCGAGCGCTACGGGGTGCCGGCGCGGGTGATCGTGGCGCTGTGGGGCATCGAGACCGATTTCGGCCGGGTCACCGGCAATTTCCCGGTCGTGGAGGCGCTCGCCACGCTGGCCTATGACGGCCGGAGAAGTGCCTTCTTCCGCAAGGAATTGATGGATGCGCTGACGATCCTGGATGAAGGCCATATCGCGCCCAAGGCGATGATCGGCTCCTGGGCCGGCGCGATGGGGCAGAACCAGTTCATGCCCTCCAGCTTCCGCGCCTATGCGGTGGATTACAGCGGCGACGGGCGGCGCGACATCTGGACCACCCAGCCGGATATCTTCGCCTCCATCGCCAATTACCTCTCGCGCGTCGGCTGGAAGAGCGATCAGACCTGGGGCCGCCCGGTGCGGCTGCCGAACGGCTTCGATGCCACGCTGGCGGCGCAGAAAACGGTGAAGCCGATCAGCGAATGGCAGGCGATGGGCGTGCGGCGCGCCAATGGCGGCGACCTGCCGACGCGCGACCTGCCGGCGATGATCGTGCAGCCGGGTGGCGCCGAAGGGCCGGCCTTCATGGTCTATGATAATTTCGAGGCGATCTTGAAGTGGAATCGCTCGACCTATTTCGCGCTGGCGGCGGGCCGGCTGTCGGACGCCCTTGGCAATATCGACAGCGCCGAGTAAGCTACCAGATACAGCACGGGGGATAGGGTCTCATACAAGATAATGCCTCGACGAACCGCACCACGGCGGCACTACCGCGCCATAACGCTGGTCGCCCTCGCCGGTTTAGCCCTGGGCGGCTGCGCCGAAACCCAGCTTGCTGCCCATACCGCCAAAGCGATTCAGGGGCCCGAGACCAAGACCCAGGGCTATTACAAGGTTGGCGATCCCTATCAGATCGGCGGGGTCTGGTACTATCCCGCACCGGATTATAATTACATCGAGACCGGCATCGCCTCCTGGTACGGCCCTGGTTTCAACGGCAAATTGACCGCCAATGGCGAGACCTACGACGAGAACGACCTGACGGCGGCCCACCGCACCCTGCCGCTGCCGAGCCTGGTGCGCGTCACCAATCTGGAGAATGGCCGGGCGCTGACCGTGCGGATCAACGATCGCGGGCCTTTCGCGCATGGCCGCATCATCGATCTGTCGCGCCGCAGCGCGCAACTTCTCGGCATCGAGCAGAAAGGCACCGCCCAGGTCCGCGTCGAAATCCTCGCCGGCGAAAGTAGGCAGCTCGCGGAAGGCGCGCGCCGGGGCACGGTGATGGCCGCCGCCGATGTCGAGGGCCCGACCATCACCCCGTCGCCGCGCGGCGCGGTGGCGGTGGAGCGCCTGCCGACGACATCTGCGGCGACGCCGTCGTCCCGCCCGCCCATTATCGCCGCCGCGCCGCAGCCGCCAGCACCGCCGCCGGTTCGCCAGCCGCTGGACGCCAGCCGCGCCGTTGACGGACAGGTTACCCAGCAAGCGCCGAATCCCGGCCGGCTGTTTATCCAGGCCGGCGCTTTCACCAATCGGGACAATGCATTGCGGCTGAGCGGCCAGCTCGGCCAGCTCGGTGTTTCCCAGGTCAGCGAGACGCGGGTGGATGGTCAGGTTTTCTATCGCGTGCGGCTCGGGCCGGTCGCCTCGGTCAACGATGCCGATTATCTGCTGGAACGGGTGATCGGATCGGGCTATCCCGGCGCGAAGGTCGTGGTGGACTGATTGGGATCGACAGCGCCGCCGATCCATATTTTCGGCCCAATCGGGGCCTAGGCTGACAGCAACATCGCCGGATAGTCACCGGCAGCGGAACGCAGGTCCAAAAGGGAACGTCAAGGTGAGCAGCTTTCTTCCGTCGCGCCGGACCGGAATCGTCCGGGCTTTCCGTCCCGTCAGGGTCAAGGCGGCCGTGCGGGCCGCCGGCCTGGCGCTCGGTCTCGCGCTGGTGGCCCTGCCGGTCGCGGCGCAGAACATCGAGACCGCCGGCAAGCAGGCCATCATCATGGATTTCGACACCGGCACGGTGTTGCTGGAGAAGAACGCCGACGAATTGATGCCGCCGGCCTCCATGAGCAAGCTGATGACCGCCTATGCCGTCTTCAAGCGCCTGGAGGAAGGCAAGCTGCAATTGACCGATGAGCTGCCGGTCAGCGAGGAAGCCTGGCGCAAGGGCGGCTCGAAGATGTTCGTCGAGCTGAATTCCCGGGTGAAGGTCGAGGATCTGCTGCGCGGCGTCATCATCCAGTCGGGCAACGATGCCTGCATCGTGCTGGCGGAGGGGCTGGCCGGCTCCGAGGAGGCATTCGCCGACCGGATCACCGAGCTGGCGCGCGAGATCGGCCTGGAGCGCAGCGTGTTCCGCAACGCCACCGGCTGGCCCGACCCCGAACATCTGATGACCGCCCGCGAATTGGCGCTTCTGGCGCGCCGGCTGATCCTGGATTTCCCGCAGCACTACCATTATTACGCCGAGAAGGAATTCACCTATAACGGCATCAAGCAGGGCAATCGCAACCCGCTGCTCTACAGCATGCCCGGCGCGGACGGGTTGAAGACCGGCCATACGGAAGCGTCGGGCTATGGCTTGACCGCCTCGGTCAAGCGGGGCGACCGCCGCCTGATCCTGGTGGTGAACGGCCTGCCCAGCATGAATTCCCGCGCGCAGGAGACGGCCCGCCTGATGGATTGGGCGTTCCGCGAGTTCGATAATTACAAGCTGTTCTCCGCCGGTGAGACCGTGGAGCAGGCCGAGGTCTGGCATGGCGAGCAGCCGCGCGTGCCGCTGGTGGCGACCAAGGAGATCAAGGCAACGCTGGCCCGCACCGCGCGCAAGGATATGGTGGTCAGCGTCACCTATGACGGCCCGATCGCGACGCCGGTGAAAAAGGGCGACCCCATCGCCATGCTGCGGGTCACGGCCCCCGGCGGCGTTTCCTCTGAATTTCCCCTGGTCGCCGGCGCGGATGTGGAGAAGCTGGGTGTGTTCGGCCGGATGATGGCCACCGCCCGCTCCCTGGTGTTCGGACAGAACTGAGTGAGCGGCCGCTTCATCACGCTAGAAGGCGGCGAGGGGGCCGGCAAATCGACCCAGATCGTCCGGCTCAAGGCGTGGCTGGAACAGACCGGGAAAAGCGTTGTCGCCACCCGGGAGCCCGGCGGCGCACCGGGGGCGGAGGCGATACGCGATCTTATCGTCAGCGGCGATATCGAGCGCTGGGACGCCATGGCCGAGGCGCTGCTGATGACCGCCGCGCGCCGCATGCATGTCGAGCAGCGCATCCGGCCGGCCCTGGCGCAGGGCGATTGGGTGGTGTGCGACCGGTTCTCCGATTCCACGCTGGCCTATCAGGGCTATGCACATGGTCTGGGGCGCGAAACTATCGAGCGATTGCAGCAACTTGCAATCGATGGCTTAAAGCCGGACCTGACATTGATCCTGGACGTACCGGTCGCCGTCGGCCTGGCCCGCGCCGCCGGCAGGGGCGGCAAGGAGGACCGTTTCGAGCGCATGGGCATCGACTTCCATGAAAGGCTGCGGCAGGGCTTTTTGGAGATTGCCCGGCGCGAACCGCAACGCTGCGCGGTGCTGGATGCCACCGCCGACCCGGACAGCATTGCGGATGGCATTCGCCGTATCGTCGTCGAAAGGCTGGGGGCCGAAAGGTTGGGGGCCGAAAGGTTGGAGCCATGAGCGTCAGCGACGACGAAGCCCGCGCCTGGCCCGCCCCACGGGATAACACGCTGCTGCTGGGCCATGACCAGGCGGAATCGGTTTTCCTGGCGGCCGCGCGCAGCGGCCGGTTGCCGCATGCCTGGCTGATCGCCGGGCCGGAGGGCATCGGCAAGGCGACGTTCGCCTATCGCGCCGCCCGTTTCATGCTGGCCGGCGGCCTGACGTCCGAGAGCGGTCCCTCGCTGTTCGGCGAGGCTTCGGAGCCGGCAGGCATGGATGTCGATCCGCAGAGCAGCGTATTCCGCCGGGTGGCCGCCGCCAGCCATCCCGACCTGCTGACGGTCGAGCGCGGCTATAACGAGCGCACCAAGAAGGAACGCAGCGAAATTGTCGTCGAGGATGCCCGCTCGGTCGGAGAATTTCTTCATCTGACCGCCGGCGATGGCGGCTGGCGGATAGTGATTGTCGATTCGGTAGACGAGATGAATCGCAATGCCGCCAATGCGATACTGAAAACTCTTGAGGAGCCGCCGAAGAATGCCCTGCTGCTGCTGGTCAGCCACAGCCCGGGCCGGCTGCTGCCCACGATCCGCTCGCGCTGCCGGCTGCTGCGGATGCGGGCGCTCGACGATGCGGTGATGGGCGATTTGCTGACGCGCTATCTGCCGGAGGAGGGCGGCGAGAACCGGCTGCTGCTGTCCCGGCTGGGCGAGGGCAGCATCGGCAAGGCGCTGGCGCTGTACCAGGCCGGCGGGCTGTCGCTGTATCGCGAGCTGGTGGCCCTGCTGGGCGATCTGCCGCGGCTGGAGGCGCGCAAGCTGCACGGCTTCGCCGGCAAATTCGAGCGCGCCGGCAACGAGACGGCGTTTGAGACCAGCATGACCCTGCTGGCCGATTGGATCGCCCGGCTGGTGCGCGCCGGCAGCCTGAACCAGCTTCCGCCGGCGATCCTGGCCGAGGAGGAGGAGACGGCGCGCCGTCTGCTGGCGCTGCATAGCCTTGATCGCTGGATGGAGCTATGGGAGAAAGTGCGGCACCTGACGGCCCGTACGGACGCGATCAACCTGGAACGCAAGCAGGTGGTGATCAACGCCTTCCTGGCGTTGCAGGCGTCCTGAAGCACCAGCGCTGGAGAAGAAGAGACCATGTCGGGGTCCGACCGGAAGACCTTTTACATCACCACGGCCATTTCCTACCCGAATGGCGCGCCGCATATCGGCCATGCCTATGAGGCCATCGCCAGCGACGTGATTGCGCGCTTCAAGCGGCTGGACGGCTATGACGTGATGTTCCTGACCGGCACCGACGAGCATGGTCAGAAGATGCAGCAGACTGCCGAGCGGCTGGGCAAGACACCGCGCGAACTGGCTGACGAGATGGCGCCGAAATTCCAGCAGATGGTGCGGCACCTCAACATCTCGAACGACGATTTCATCCGCACCACCGAACCTCGGCACTACGCCTCCGTGACCGAGCTGTGGGAGCGCATGAAGCATGCCGGCGACATCTATCTCGGCAAGTATGGCGGCTGGTACTCGGTGCGCGACGAGGCCTATTTCGGTGAGGACGAGCTCACCACCCAGCCCGACGGCTCGAAGCTGGCGCCGACCGGCACGCCGGTCGAGTGGGTGGAGGAGGAGAGCTATTTCTTCAAGCTCTCCGCCTATCAGGACAAGCTGCTGGCCTATTACGAGGCGAACCCGACCTTCATCCAGCCCGACACACGGCGCAACGAGGTGGTCAGCTTCGTGAAGGCGGGGCTGAAGGATCTGTCGATCTCACGCACGACCTTCGATTGGGGCGTGCCGGTGCCGGGCGATCCCCGGCATGTCATGTATGTCTGGGTCGATGCGCTGACCAACTACATCACCGCGCTGGGCTATCCCGAGCGCGAGGCCGAGAGCTTCAAGAAATTCTGGCCGGCCGATGTGCATGTGATCGGCAAGGATATCGTGCGCTTTCATACCGTGTATTGGCCGGCTTTCCTGATGTCGGCCGATCTGCCGCTGCCCAAGCGGGTGTTCGGCCACGGCTTCCTGACCAACCGCGGCGAGAAGATGTCGAAGTCGGTCGGCAATGTGATCGACCCGATCGCCATGGCCGACACCTACGGCGTCGACCAGATCCGCTATTTCTTCTGCCGCGAGGTGCCGTTCGGCCAGGATGGCAGCTACAGCCACGAGGCGCTGGTCAATCGCAGCAATGCCGATCTGGCGAATGATTTCGGCAATCTGGCGCAGCGCTCGCTATCGATGATCGCGAAGAATTGCGACGGGGTAGTGCCGCAGCCGGGTGATCTTTCGGATGCCGACAAGCTGATGCTGGACCAGACCGACGCGCTGCTGGGCGCGGTGCGCACCTCGATGGAGCGGCTGGATATCCACACCATGCTGGCGCAGGTCTGGGGCGTCATCGGCGAGGCCAACCGCTACTTCGCCGGCGAGGCCCCCTGGGCGCTGAAGAAGACCGATCCGAAGCGCATGGAGACCGTGCTCTATGTGACGGCCGAAGTGGTGCGCCAGGCCGCTATCCTCGCCCAGCCGGCGACGCCGAGCGCCGCCGCCCGGATCCTCGACAGCCTGGCGATTGCGCCCGAGGCGCGCGACTTCGCTCAATTGGGCGAAGCCGGCCGCCTGAAGCCGGGCACCGCCCTGCCGGCCCCGACCCCGGCCTTCCCGCGCTGGGTGGAGGAGGGCGAGGCCAGGGGCACGGGCAAGGGAGAGGCCTGATGCTGGTCGACAGCCACTGCCATCTCGACTTCCCGGATTTCGCCGAGGAGCTGGACGAAGTCGTCGAGCGCGCCCGCAAGGCCGGCGTCGCCCGCATGGTGACGATCTGCACCAAGATCACCGAGTTCGAGCGGGTGCGGGGCATCGCCGAGCGCTATGACGATATCTACTGCACCGTCGGCATTCATCCGCACGAGGCCGACAGCCAGCCGGAGACCGACGCAGCCCGACTAGTCGCCGCCGCGCAGCATCCCAAGGTGGTCGGGATCGGCGAGAGCGGGCTGGATTATTTCTACGAGCATAGCGGCCGGCTGGCCCAGCAGCGCAGCTTCCGCGCCCATATCAAGGCGGCGCGGCAGACCGGCCTGCCGCTGGTCGTTCATACCCGCGACGCCGACGCGGATACGGTGGCCATCCTGCGGGAAGAGCATGCGGAAGGGGTATTCCCCGGTCTGATCCATTGCTTCAGCTCATCTCGCGAACTGGCTGAAAAATCGATAGAACTCGGTTTGTATATATCGCTGAGCGGGATCGTTACCTTCAAGAAGGCGGTGGAGCTGCAGGAAACCGTGCGGGCACTACCGCTCGACCGGCTGCTGGTGGAGACCGATTCGCCCTATCTGGCCCCGATTCCGCACCGGGGCAAGCGTAACGAGCCGGCCTTCGTCGCCCATACGGCCAAGATGGTGGCCGAGTTGAAGGGTATCAGCATGGCCGAGGTCGAGAAGGCCACGACAGAGAATTTCGCGCGCCTTTTCAAGAAGGTAGAGATGCCTTCCGCGCAAGCGGCGTAAGGGCGCTACCATGAGGCTTACCGTCCTCGGCTGCGGTTCCTCGACCGGCGTGCCGGTGATCGGCGGCGGGTGGGGCGATTGCGACCCGACCAACCCGAAGAACCGCCGGCGGCGCGCCTCCATCCTGCTGCAGCATGCCGACACTACCTTGCTGGTCGACACCCCCCCGGACCTGCACGACCAGCTGGTCGATGCGGAAGTGCGGGATATCACGGCCATACTCTACACCCACGCCCATGCCGACCATCTGCACGGCATCGATGAGGTGAGGGGCATCAACCTGCTGGTGAACCGCTGGGTCGATTGCTATGCCGACGCCCCGACTCTGGCGGCGATCAACGCCCGTTTCGCCTATGTGTTCCGGCCGATCGAGAAGGACTACTTCTACAAACCCTGCCTGACTCCGCATGTGATAGACGGTCCCTTCACCGTCGGCGCTGTTCGGGTGACGCCGTTCGATCAGGATCATGGCTTTTCAAATAGCTTGGGTTTTCGGTTCGATATGCCGGACGGAACCAGCGCCGCCTATTCCACCGACGTGGTGACGCTGTCCGACGCCGCGCTGGAGCTTGTCGCCGGGGTGGATGTCTGGGTGGTCGACTGCCTGCGCTTCGAGCCGCACCCCACGCACTCCCACTTCGACCGCACGATGGGGTGGGTAGCGCGGGTGAAACCGGGCCGCGCCATCCTGCATCACATGAACCATCAGGCGGATTATCAGGCCCTACTCGATGCTTGCCCGCCCGGAGTCGAACCGGGCTATGACGGCCTGATCGTGGACATCTGAGGAAAAAATGGCCGAATCCGTACGTTTCGAGCGGTATGACCGGGTGATCGACACCGATCCGGCTCGGCTCGACCTCGACCTGCTGCATGGTTATTTCTCGGTCAGCGATCAGTGCTTCGGCCTGCCGCTGGAGACGCTGCGCCGGATGATCGCCGGCTCGATCAATTTCGGGCTGTATGAAAAGGACAGCCGGCAGATCGGCTATGGCCGGGTGGTCAGCGACCGCGCCGCCTTCGCCTATATCGGCGATGTCTTCCTGGTGGAAGAGGCGAGGGGGCAGGGGCTCGGCACCTGGCTGATCGACTGCATGAAGGCGCATCCGGAACTGCAGGGGCTGCGCCGCTGGATGCTGATGTGCGGCCCGCGTACGGTCGATCTGTATCGCCGCGCCGGCTTCCTCGACAATAGCGGGGCCGGCTATCTGATGCACATGACCGACAAGGACATTTACCGCCGCGCGCTGAGCGAGCCGCCTTCGAAATCCTGAAGCGCTCCGACCACATCCTCGATCAGCGGGATCCCGGCCAGCGCCGGGTAGAAGGCCAGCAGAATCTCGATATGGCCGGTTTCCGGATATTCGATATGCCGAACCGGCACCGAATTCTTCCGCAGCGCCTTAGCCAGTTCCTGTGAATTCAACGGATAGACCGTGCCGTCGCCGGCACCGTGCAGCAGCGCCATCGGCGGCGCGGCGGGGGTAACGAAATTGACCGGCTGGGTATCCCGAATGTGCTTGGCGCTGGCGAAGATGTCGCGGGTCGATTTGTAGTCGCTGGGATCGAAGGCATAGGGGCCGGCCAGGCCGACGAAGCCTTTCACACTATCGGGCTGCACGCCCTCGGCACGCAGATAATCGCCGTTCACTGCCAGCATCGCGCCCAGATGCGCGCCGGCGGAATGGCCGGCGATGAACAGCCGTTCCGGATCGCCGCCATAAGCGCGGATATTCTCGCGCACCCAGCGCACAGCCTTGGCGCCGTCTTCGATAAAGGCGGGGAATTGCACCGCCGGGTAGAGCCGGTAGTCCGGCACGACCACGACATAGCCGTGCCGCACCAGCGCCTCGGCGACGAAGGCGTATTGCCCGCGCTCGCCGCCTTTCCAGCCGCCGCCATAGAAGAACACCACGACCGGATGCGCTGCGCCATCCGCTGGCCCATCCGCTGGCCCATCCGCTGGCCGGTGCACATCCAGCTTCTGCCGGGCGTCCGGACCATAGGCGATGCCGGCGGCCACCGGATGATCCTGCGCCAGCAACATGGCGTTCAACGTATCCAACCCGGAACAGCCGGAGAGAAGCGAGGCGATCAGCGCCGGCACGGCGGCCAGCTTGATCGCGCGGGTCAGGCGCAGCAGGGTCATTCTTGTCCTCGACCGATTCCGTGGTCCTTTCAGATCGACCGAATTTCCGGCAAGTCGAGTCCCGGATGGCGTAAGCTCGCCGCCATGCAGGATGGGGCAAGCTTCTTTCAGGGCGTGAATTTGCGGGTCGGCTTTTACGACCGGCTGTTCACGCATGCCGCGAACCTGGCCGGCGAGGAGGATTTCTACCGCGGCTTCACGGCGGAGACCGACAGCGTACTGGAAGCCGCCTGCGGCACTGGCCGGCTGTTCGGGTCACTGTCCGGGCCGGGCCGTCTGCTGGCGGGCTTCGATGCCTCGCTGGAATTGCTGCGCCAGGCGCGCAAGAACCATCCCACGGTGCCGCTATCGCTGCAAAGGCTGGAGAGCTTTGCCTTCGGCCGGCGCTTCACGCGCATCGTCGTCGGCTATTACGGGCTGAGCTATGTGCTCGACGCGGCAGGCCGGACCGGCCATATGCGCTGCCTGGCCGCGCATCTGGAGCCGGACGGGCGGGCGCTGATCCATCTGCCGGACGCGGAGATATTACGCCGGCCGATTCCGGACCATGAGATGGCGGCGTTCCAGGGCAGCCGTTCGATCCGCGACCAGGCGACGGGCTTCGAGGGCGCGCTGACGCACCGCGTATCCGAGGCGACGCTGGAGGCGGACGGCGCGGTCCGCGCCATGCATTTCCATTTCGCCTTGCGCAATTCACAGGGCGCCATCCTGCGCGAGGAGACGGCGGCGATGCGCTATGCCATCCTGGATGAAGACGATCTGGCGCGCCTGGCGGCCTCGGCCGGTTTGCGCATCCTGGACATCCGCAAGGGCTTCTCGGAGGGCATCGACAGCGAGCTTATCGCCATACTGGCCAAGGCATAGCAATATTTTCCATAATATATATTATGCGATATTCGAATGCCGGTTTCCGGGCTTTCATCACTCGGCTTATCCCGCTACTCTCCCCTTGCTTTTCCTAGGCTATTGGCCATCCGGAAGCTCCCGAGGGTTACCATGACCGCCCCGATCGACAGGCTGCGCGAGATCATGGCGCGTTTACGCGCGCCTGACGGATGCCCGTGGGACCGCGAGCAGGATTTCGCCAGCATCGCGCCCTACACCATCGAGGAAGCCTATGAAGTCGACGATGCGATCCGCCAGGGCGATATGGACCAGTTGCGCGAGGAACTGGGCGACCTGCTGCTTCAGGTCGTGTTCCATGCGCAGATGGCGGATGAGCAAGGCCATTTCGATTTCGACGCGGTGGCCACCGCCATCGCCGACAAGCTGGTGCGCCGCCATCCGCATGTCTTCACGACCGCGCCGGCCGCCTCCTCCGCCCAGGTCAAGCTGAGCTGGGAAGAGCTGAAGGCCGAGGAGCGGGCGCTGAAAGCCGGCGCCAAGGGCGCTGCGCCCAGCGTGCTCGACGATGTCGGCCGCGCCCTGCCGGCGCTGATGCGGGCGGAAAAGCTGCAGAAGCGCGCGGCCCGCGTCGGCTTCGACTGGCCGGAGACCGAGCAGGTCATCGCCAAGATCGAGGAAGAGCTGGCCGAGGTGAAGGAAGAGCTGGCGGCCCGACAGCGCTCCGCCGCGAATATCCATGAGGAGATGGGCGATCTGCTGTTCGCCGTCACCAATCTGGCGCGGCATTTGAAGGTCGACCCGGAACTTGCCCTACGCGACTGCAACGCCAAGTTCGAACGCCGGTTCCAGCGCATCGAGGCGCTGCTGGCCGCCGAGGGCCGCACCCCCGACCAGTCCGGTCTCGACGAGATGGAATCCCTCTGGCTGCGCGCCAAGGCCGAGGAAAAACTTAAGAAATCCGCTTAATCGACTGCAATATAGAAAGAAAAGGGAGTAGCAGAATGTCCCAACTGACCGTTTTCATCACCGGCGCCACAGCCGGCTTCGGCGCCGCCACGGCCCGTCGCTTCGCCAAGGACAAGCATAAGCTGATCCTGACCGGCCGCCGCGCCGAGCGGCTGGAGGCGCTGAAGAAGGAACTGGATACCGACGTGCACATCATCCCGCTGGATGTGCGCGACGAAAAGGCCGTGCGCGCCGCCGTCGCCGCCCTGCCCGACACTTTCAAGAATGTCGACGTGCTGGTGAACAATGCCGGCCTCGCCCTTGGCCTGGAACCGGCCCATCTGGTCGCGATGAGCGACTGGGAGACGATGATCGACACCAATATCAAAGGGCTGCTGTACTGCACCCAGGCGCTGCTGACCGGTATGGTCGAACGCGGCAAGGGCCATGTCATCAATCTGGGCTCGGTCGCCGGCAGCTACCCCTATCCGGGCGGCAATGTCTATGGCGCGACCAAGGCCTTCGTGAAGCAGTTCTCGCTGAATCTGCGCGCCGATCTGGTGGGCCAGAATATCCGCGTCACCGATGTCGAGCCCGGCCTGGCCGAAAGCGAGTTCTCGACCGTGCGCTTCAAGGGCGATGCCGAAAAGGCCAAGCAGGTCTATGAAGGCACCGACCCGATCACCCCGGACAATGTCGCCGAGGTGATCTATTTCACCGCCACCTTCCCCGGCAATGTGAACATCAACCGCATCGAGCTGATGGCCGCCTGCCAGGCCTTCAGCCCGTTCAACGTGGTGCGGAAGAAGTAAGGCGCTAGGAGCGCTATCTGCCATGCCCTGGCTCGGCCCGGGCATGGCAGCCCTACCCCCTACCCCCTACCCCAACGCCCGGCTGGCCGGGTCGGGAAACAGCAGGTCGCGCAGCGCGTCCCAGCTATCCGGGTCCGGGGCCATCAGCAGCGGGCCGGCATGGATATTCGCATCATAGGGCGTGCCGTCGGCGAAGGCGCCGGTGCCGCCGGCCTCACGGTGGATCAGCCAGCCGGCGGCGTGATCCCAGGGCATGATGCGGCGATAGACGGAGAAATGCGTGCGGCCTTCTGCCAGCTGCAGATATTCCTGGCCGGCGCAGCCCAGCGAGAAGAAACGGCGTAGATTCTGCGCCCGGGCGCGCACTTCCGGCCGCTCGTCCTTGGGCACGAATTTCAGGCTCAGCACGCCGATCATCTCGGCCAGCTTCTGCGGCTTGGCGACATGCATGCGCCTGTCGTCGAGATAGGCCCCCTCGCCCGCCTCGGCCACCGCCATGCGGTCGCGCACCGGATCGTAAATCCAGCCGGCGCGGACCTTGCCATGCTGGACCAGCGCGACGATCACGGCGAACAGCTCCGAACCCTCGGCGAAATTGGCGGTGCCGTCGACCGGATCGATCACCCAGACCGGCTCGTCCGACCGGAACAGCTCCAGAATATGCGGGCTGGCGGCGGCCGCCTCCTCGCCGACGACATGAGAGCCGGGAATCAGCCGCGCCAGGGCGGGCGTCAGATATTTCTCCGATTCCAGATCGGCGATGGTGACCAGGTCGCCGGGGCCCTTCTCCTGCGTGTCGCCCTCCTCCAGCCGCTTGAAGCGCGGCAGGATGATCTGCTCGGCGGTTTCCCGCAGCAGGTCGGAAACGCGGTCGGTATCCAGGATCATCAGGCGGTTTCGGCCTGGCGGCGCTCGAAGCGGGAAGCCTCGGCCGGGTCCAGCCCGACCAGCAGGTGCGCCTGGCGCTCGTCATCCTCGCGCTCCAGCACCTCGCCATGCTGGTACAGCCAGGCGAGCGTGGCGCCATCGGCCAGATCGACATCGACCCGCAGCGTCAGCCGCAATGCGTTCAGGCGGCGGTCCAGCAAGGCCAGCAGTTCGGCCGAGCCGCTGCCATCCAGGGCCGAGACGGCAATCACGCTGTCGTCGCGGGCGGCGATATTGCCTACGCGGGTGCGCTCCTCCGCCGGCAGCAGATCGATCTTGTTCAGCACCTCGACGATATGCTCGCTGCCCTGCTCCGGCCCGACGCCAAGGTCGGACAGCACCTCCTCCACATCGGCGCGCTGGGCGTCGCTGTCGGGATGGGCGACATCGCGGACATGCAGGATGATGTCGGCCTCCAGCACCTCCTCCAGCGTGGCGCGGAAGGCAGCGACAAGCTGCGTCGGCAGGTCGGAGATGAACCCCACCGTGTCGGACAGGATGATCTGCCGGCCGGACGGCAGCTTGAGCCGCCGCATGGTCGGGTCCAGCGTCGCGAACAGCAAATCCTTGGCGAACACGTCGGAGCGGGTCAGCCGGTTGAACAGCGTCGATTTGCCGGCATTGGTGTAGCCGACCAGCGCCACGATGGGATACGGCACCTTGCGCCGGGCGCTGCGATGCAGCTCGCGCGTGCGCTTCACTTCTTCCAGTTGGCGCTTCAGCTTCACGATCTTATCGTCGATGATGCGGCGATCCAGCTCGATCTGGCTTTCGCCCGGGCCGCCCATGAAGCCCGCGCCGCCGCGCTGGCGTTCCAGATGGGTCCAGGACCGTACCAGACGGCTGCGCTGGTAGGTCAGCGCCGCCAGGTCGACCTGTAGCCGGCCCTCATGAGTGCGGGCGCGGGCGCCGAAGATTTCCAGGATCAGCCCGGTACGGTCGATCACCTTGCAGCGCCAGACCCGTTCCAGATTGCGCTGCTGGACGGGCGACAAGGCCGCATCCACCACCGCGACCTCGACCTCCATCGCGTCGATCAGCTCGCCATAGCGTTCGGCCTGGCCGCTGCCCAGCAGGGTCGCCGGCGTCGGCTTGGTCACGCGCACCACTTCCTGATGCACGATCTCCAGCTCGATGGCCAGGGCCAGGCCCGCGGCCTCCGCCAGGCGCGCTTCGGGGGCGCGCACGGCATCGTCCCCGGAATCCTGCTGGGATTGCGGGCCGCCAACAATGTCGGGATGCAGAATCAAGGCGCGACCGGAATGGCCCGCCCCGTTTTTCCGATCCGACGACTGAACGGTGCTTTTGTCCTGCTGAAGCCGATCTTCAGCGTTACGGCTTGATCTGCCCATCAATTACTCTGAGTCGGACCCTTCCTTGGAGGCGTCAAACAATTGAATCGGCTGGGCCGGCATGATGGTCGAAATCGCATGCTTGTAGACAAGCTGCGAATGCGCATCCCTGCGGAGCAGAACCGAGAAATTGTCGAACCAGGTGACGATGCCCTGGAGCTTCACGCCGTTGATCAGAAAGATCGTGACAGGGGTTTTCTGCTTGCGGATCGCATTCAGAAAGACGTCCTGAACGTTTTGATTTTTGTCAGACATTGTTTCTTTCCGTCTGTTGTGTTGTTGGAGCCGATAACCGGCCCTTGCCGCACACCCACTTTCGCATGTGCGAAAGCAATAATCGATAACCGAAATTGGGGTTCGGACCGATTATTTCAATGCGAATGTAACGAAAGGGAATGCGGCGGTCAGGCGATAGCCGTCAGCCAATCGACCAGACGGGTGCAGTGCGGCGCGTGCCAGCGCGGCGGATGCTGGAGCAGCGCCGGATCGTCGGGATAGGGATCGCGGATCAGCACCGGCAGACAGCCGGCATTGTGACCGCATTCCATGTCGATGCTGGTGTCGCCGACGAACCAGACATCCGGCCCCGGCGCGATGCCGCTGCCCTCCAGCGCCATGCTGACGGGAATCGGCGAGGGCTTGTCGGCCGGCGCGTCCTCCGCCCCGATGACATGGCCAAAATAGCCGCGCCAGCCGAGATGCTCGACCTCCAGCCGCAGCGTCGGCCCGCGCTTGTTGGAGACGATGGCGAGATAGACCCCCCGCTCCTTCAGATGCACCAGCAACTCCGCCGATCCCGGCAGCGGGTTCAGCAGCTCCAGATGATGCTGTGCGAAATGGCCGAGGAAAATCTGCTTCGCCTCTTCCCACCGGTCCCCGAACAGCACTGGGAAGCTGTCGCGCAAGGAGGCTTTCACCCGCAAGCGCGTCTCCTCGACCGTCCAGGCTTCCTGGCCGAATGTCACCAGCGTGTGGTTCAAGGCCGCCCGGATGGCGTCCCAATTATCGGCCAGCGTGTGGTCCCAGTCGAAGATGACGGCGCGTGGCCGGTCCGTAGGGCAGGCGGTCAGCGGGAATTCCGGGGTCACGCGCTCTCCCGCAGGCCGTCCATGAAGCCCTCGTACCAGTCGCGCATCTTCAGCGAGAGCGAGCCGGCCTTGCCGTTGCCGACCACCGTGTCGTTGATCTGGGTCACCGGGGTGACGAAGCTGGTGGCGCTGGAGATGAAGGCCTCGCGCGCGGTCAGCGCCTCCTCCAGGCTGAAGGGGCGTTCGACGAACTTTACCCCCTCCTCCGCCGCCAGCTTCAGGATGCGCAGGCGGGTGATGCCGTTCAGAATATCGTTGGTCGCCGGCCGGGTCACCAGTTCGCCTTCCTGGGTGATGATCCAGGCATTGGTCGAGGTGCCCTCGGTGACCATGCCGTCATCGTCGACCTGCCAGGCCTCGGTGGCGCCTGCCTCGCGCGCCTGCTGCTTGCCCAGAATGTTAGGAAGCAGGCCCACCGTCTTGATATCGCAGCGTTCCCAGCGGATATCCCGGATCGAGATGACCTTCACCCCATCCTCCACCTTCTGCCGCGAAGGCAAGCGCACATGCTTGGCGGTCATCACCACGGAGGGCGGCGTGCCCGGCTTGGGGAACGGATGGTCGCGCCGGGCCACGCCACGCGTCACCTGCATATAGACCAGGCCGGTCTTGATCAGGTTGCGGCGGATCACCTCGCGGGTGATCGCCTTCATCGCCGCGCGCGACATCGGCACGTCGATGCGCAGCTCGCCCAGCGAGCGCCACAGCCGGTCCAGATGCGGGTCTTCGTCCACCAGGCGGCCATTCACCACGGTGACGACCTCATAGACGCCGTCGGCGAACTGGTAGCCGCGATCCTCGACATGCACGGCGGCGTCGCCATGCGGAACGTAGCGGCCATTGACATAGGCAATGCGGGACATGAAAGACCTCGAACGGGAAACGATAATCCTAAAAATACTCTAGCCGAACCGAGAACAGCTTCTCCACCTTCTTCACCGCCTCGGTGGCGACGAAGGCGACAACCCTGTCCTGCGCCTGGATGCGGGTGTCGCCGCGCGGCATGATGACGTTCTCGCCGCGCACCAGCGCGCCGATAATAATGCCGTTCGGCAGCTTCGCCTCGCGCAGCGGCACGCCGACCAGGTTGGAGGTCTCCAGCGCCTCGGCCTCGATCACCTCGCCAACGCCCTCGCGCAGCGAGTGCACCGCGCGGATGCGCCCGCGCCGCACATGCTGGAGGATGGTGGAGACGGTGATGGAGCGCGGATTGACCACCGCATCGACACCCAGCGCCGTCACCAGCGGGCCGTAGGGCTGGTTGTTGATCAGCGTCACCGCCCGCTCGCAGCCATAGCGCTTGGCCAGCAGCGAGCCGATGATGTTCACCTCGTCGTCGTTGGTGACCGACACGAAGGTCTCGGTATTGCGGATATTCGCCTCTTCCAGGATTTCCGGGTCAAGCGCGCTGCCGTTCAGCACCATGGTGCGGTTCAGCTGGCCGGCGGCGGCGCGGGCGCGCTCCGGCGAGACCTCGATCATCTTCACGCTGACGCCCGGCTCCTCCGCCTCGATGGTCTGGGCGAGCGTCAGGCCGATATTGCCGGCGCCGACGATGACGATGCGCCGCGCCTCCGGCTCCTGATGGCCGAAAGCCGCCATGGCGCGGGCGAGATGCGTGGTATCGCAGACGAAATAGACCTCGTCGCCGACCAGCATCTGGTCCTCGCTGCTGGGCACCACCACCCGGTCGTTGCGGATGATGCTGACCACCGTCATGTTCAGGTCCGGGAACAGGCTGGCCAACTGGCGCATTGGCGTGTTCAGCACCGGGCAGTCGCGGTCGCACATCACGCCGACCACGCGGATGCGGTCCTCGACCATCGAGAGCATGTCGAACGCCCCCGGCACCTGAAGCTGCTGGCTGATATGGCGCGCTACCTCGACTTCCGGCGAGATGATGACGTCGATCGGCATGTTGTCGCGGCTGAACAGATCGGCCCATTCCGGCATCAGGTAATTCTGGCTGCGGATCCGGGCGATCTTGGTCGGCACCTGGAACAGCGAATGGCCGACCTGGCAGGCCACCATGTTCACCTCGTCGGCGTAGGTGACGGCGATCAGCATGTCCGCCTCCTTGGCCCCGGCCATTTCCAGGGTGCCCGGATGGCTGGCATGGCCGACAAAGGCGCGCACGTCCAGCGTGTCGCTGATCTTGCGGATCAGGTCGGCGGACTGGTCGATCACCGTCACGTCGTTGCCCTCGGCGGACAGATAGCGCGCGATGCTGGAGCCGACCTGGCCGGCGCCGCAGACGATGACATTCATGGCTTGGCCTACCCTATCCTGTTCGGCGCCTTGGCGGCGATTGTTATACCAGCTTCTGCGAACGTTCGGGCGTGGAGACGCCAAGCGACTTCAGCTTGCGATGCAGGGCGGAGCGCTCCATGCCGACGAAAGCGGCGGTGCGCGAGATATTGCCGCCGAACCGGTTCACCTGGGCGATCAGATATTCCCGCTCAAACACTTCGCGCGCCTCGCGCAGAGCCAGGCTCATGATCTCCCCACCCTTATCGAGCCGCGCGACCGCGGGGGCGATGGCGCTGATCTCCGGCGGCAGGTTTTCCGCGCGGATCGGCTCGCGCGGATCGCCCGGGGCCATGATCAGCAGCCATTCCGCCACATTGCGCAACTGGCGCACATTGCCCGGCCAATCATAGGCCTGCAAGGCCGCCACCGTATCGTCGCCGATCGGGCGCAGCGGCAGGCCCGCCTGCTCCGCCGCGCGGGTCAGGAAATGCCGGATCAGATGCGGGATATCCTCGCGCCGCTCACGCAGCGGCGGCACGCGCAACGGCACCACATTGAGCCGGTAATACAGATCCTGGCGGAACCTGCCCTCCTGCATCTCGGCTTCGAGATCGCGGTTGGTGGAGGCGATGACGCGGACATCCACCTCGACCCGCCGGCCGCCGCCGACCCGCTCGAAGGTCTGATCCTGCAACACCCGCACGATCTTGCCCTGGGTCTCCAGCGGCATATCGGCCACCTCGTCCAGCAGCAGCGTGCCGCCATGCGCCTGCTCGAAGGTGCCGACCTTGCGGGTGCCGCTGCCATCGACATCGACATCGCTGCCGAACAGCTCCAGCTCCAGCCGGTCGGGATGCATGATGGCGCAGTTCAGCACCATGAACGGCCCGCGCACCCGGCGCGACTTGGCGTGCAGCATGCGCGCGACCACCTCCTTGCCGGCCCCGGCCGGGCCGGTCAGCAGCACGCGGCTGCCAGTCGGGGCCACCTTGTCGATGGCGAGGCGAAGCTGCGCGGTGGAGGCCGCGGGGCCGGTCAGCTCCATCTCCGGGCCGCCGCGCAGGCGAAGCTCGGCATTTTCCTGGCGCAGCCGGGCGGCCTCGATGGCGCGCTCGACCAGCAGCAGCAGCCGGTCGGCCTTGAACGGCTTTTCGACGAAATCGTAAGCGCCGTGCTGGATAGCGGTCACCGCCGTCTCGATGGTGCCATGGCCGCTGATCATCACGAAGGGCAGGTTCGGGTGCTCGCGCCGCATGCGCTCCAGGATTTGCAGCCCATCCATATCGCTGCCCTGCAGCCAGATATCCTGGATCACCAGATGCGGCAGGCGCGAGGACACCGCCTCCAGCGCTTCCTGCGCGGTGCCGGCGGTGCGGGTGCGATAGCCTTCATCTTCGAGAATATCCGCGATCAGATGCCGAATATCGGCCTCGTCATCGACGATCAGAATGTCATGCGCCATGAGCCGCCGTCAGTTGCCGGTTCCCGTGACCAGACTGGAGGGCGTCGAGATCGCCCGGCGCGGAGATAGCCTCTCGCTCCGGGAAAATCAACCGCACGCACGCCCCGCCATGGGCGCGGTCCTCCAGTATGAGATCACCATCGTGATCCTCCATGATCTTTTTGACGATTGCGAGGCCAAGTCCAGTGCCCTTCTCGCGAGTCGTCACATAAGGCTCGGTCAGCCGATGACGTTCCTCCTTCGGCAGGCCCTTGCCGTTATCCTCGACCCGCAATTCGACCGTGCCGTCGCCACGGATCAGCGCGATGCGCAGCACGCCGCCTTTCGGCTTGCGCCCTTCCTGCCGTTCCTGTTCCTGCCTGCCATGGATCGAATCGACGGCGTTCTGCGCCAGGTTGGTCAGCGCGCGGCGCAGTTGGCTCTTGTCGCAGATCAACGTCACCGTCTGCGCCGGGAACGCGCCGATCACCCGCAGATCGGGATGCGCGTTCTGATACAGCGCTTTCGTCTCGCGGCACAGCTCCAGCATGTTCGCCGGCGCCAGCACCGGGCTCGGCATGCGGGCGAAGGAGGAGAATTCATCCACCATCCGGCCGATATCGCCGACATGGCGGATGATCGTCTCGGTGCAGGTGACAAAGGTTTCGCGGTCGGTCTCGATCTGTTTCAGATATTTGCGCTTCAGCCGCTCGGCGGAAAGCTGGATCGGCGTCAGCGGATTCTTGATCTCATGCGCGATGCGGCGCGCGACATCGGCCCAGGCGGCCTTGCGCTGAGCATTCATGAGTTGGGTGATGTCGTCGAAGGTCACCACGAAGCCCTGCGGCTTCTCGCCTTCGCGCAGCGGCACCAATATTTCCGCCGTGATCCGCACCAGCAGCGTGCGCTGCCCGGCATCGCCCTGTAACAGGATTTCCCGCTCATGAATGCGTTCCGGGCGGCTCTGGGCGGCTTCCAGCAATTCCGCCATCTCCGGCGCCACCTCGTCGATGCGCTGGCCGATGGCGCGCTCCAGCGGCATGCCGAGCAGCAGCGAGGCGGAGCGGTTCGGCAGGTTGATCCGCCCGTCCGCATCCAGCCCGATCACGCCGGCCGACACGCCGGACAGTACCGTCTCGGTGAAGCGGCGGCGGGTGTCGAGCTGGCGGTTGGCGTCGATCAGCTCGCGCCGCTGCTCCTGCAACTGCATGGTCATGCGGTTGAAGGCGCGGCTGAGCACACCAAGCTCGTCGGACGGATCCTCCTCCTGCACCCGTGCGGTTAGGTCGCCGGCGCGCACCCGCTCCGACGCGCCGATCAGATTGCGCACCGGGCGCCACAGCTCCGCCGCCACGTTCAGCCCGACCCAGACGGCAGCCAGTAGCAGCAGCAGCGCGACCACGACGAAGATCATTACGAAGGTGATCTGCAGGCTGGATTGCCGGCCTTGCAGGCGCTGATATTCCTCCACCGCCGCGTCGGTCTTCTCCAGATGGTCCAGCACCTTGCTGTCCACGAAGCGGCCGACGAACAGATAGGCGTCGGCATAGGAATCCAGCCGCACCAAGGCGCGCACCCGGTCGTCCGGGTCGGTGTCCAGCAGCACCACGGCGCCGGTCTGGGCTTCCTGGATCGCCGCATCCGGGACCGTCTCGAACTGCATAGAGAAGCTGAGCGCCGACTGCCCCAGGATAGTGCCGCTGCCATCGAACATCACCGCTTCGGTCAGCGAGCGCACCATCGCCTGGGCGGATACGAAGGCGTTCAGCCGGCGCGGATTGCCGATCATCGACAGCGCCTCGCGGTTGAGATCGGCAGCCATCGCCAGCGCGTCGGCGCGAATCGTCTTCTGGTGTTCCTGCAGATAAGCCCGCGCCACTTCGCGCGATTCGTTCACCGCCGTGCGCACTCGCTCGTCAAACCAGGATTGGATGCCGAAATTCAGGAACAGCGCCGAGAAGACCGCGACAATGATCGCCGGAATCACCGCCACCAGGCCGAACAGGGTGACCAGCTTCAGATGCAGCCGCGACCCGGCAAGGCCGCGTTTGCGCTCCAGCCAGATCTGCACGATGCGATAGGTGACGACCACGCCGATCGACAGCAGCAGGAACAGGTTGATGTTCAGCAGCACGAAGACGGTGGTCGGATTCGGCCCGGCCGGCCCGGAATCGGTCAGCGCGGCATAGGTGGCGATGCCGGAGACGATGGCGGCGATGATCAGCGCGATGGCGACCTTGCGGCCCAGCCGCACGCGCGCCGCCCAACCGCCGAGCTGACGCCACATCAGCGTGGCGTTGCCGGGCGCCGCATTGCCGGAATCGCCGGCTTCCTGCGCCACGTCGCGGGGCGACCGATCTTGCGAGAAAGCGTCCTGGGTCATCCCTATCCAAAGAAGGCCCGGAGGGGGCCCGGTCCGTGCCCGGTACAGGGCGATCCGCTGCCGCTACTTTAGGCCGCGGACCACACGGATGTCCAATTCCCGAATTTTCTTGCGCAGGGTATTCCGGTTCACGCCGAGCAGTTCGGCCGCCTTGATCTGGTTGCCGCGCGTGGCCGACAGGCTGAGCGCGATCAGCGGCCGTTCCACCTCGCGCAGCACCATGTCGTAGAGCCCGGCGCCCGGCAGTCCATCGGCATGGGCGGAGAAATAGCTCTTCAGGTGCCGCTCCACCGCCGCCCCCAGGCTTTCCCCCTCGGGAATGGTTTCGGCGGCCGGCTCCGGCGCGTTGGCCTCGGCCAGCTCCTCGGCGATATCGTCGGCGGTGATCTCGTCCTGCGAATAGAGCACGGCGAGGCGGCGCACCAGATTCTCCAGCTCACGCACATTGCCGGGCCAGGAATAGGCCTTCAGCTTGTCCAGCGCCCCGCCTTCCAGCGTCTTGCGCGGCAGCCCCTCATTCTGCGCCTGGGCGAGGAAGTGGCGCACCAGCGCCGGAATATCCTCGGCCCGTTCGCGCAGCGGCGGCAGCCGGATCGGCACCACGTTCAGCCGGTAGAACAAATCCTCGCGGAACAGGCCCTGGCGCGTTAGATGGCGCAGATCGCGATGGGTGGCGGCGATGATGCGCACATCGGCCTTGATCGAGGTGCGGCCGCCGACCGTGGTGTATTCGCCTTCCTGCAGCACCCGCAGCAGCCGCGTCTGCGCGTCGAGCGGCATGTCGCCGATTTCGTCCAGGAACAGCGTGCCTTCCTGCGCCTGCTCGAACCGGCCGGTCGAGCGTTGCGTCGCCCCGGTGAAGGCGCCCTTCTCATGGCCGAACAGCTCGCTTTCGATCAGCTCGCGCGGAATCGCCGCCATGTTGATGGCGATGAACGGCCCGTTGCGGCGCTTGCCGTAATCGTGCAGCGCGCGGGCCACCAGCTCCTTGCCGGTGCCGGATTCACCGTGAATCATGACCGTCAGGTCGGTGCCCATCAGACGCGCGAGAATGCGGTAGATTTCCTGCATCGCGGCCGAGCGGCCGATCAGCGGCAGCGTTTCCTCGCCCTCCTCATGGGTTTCGACGATGCGGGCCGATTCGAGCTTCGGGGCGGCGAGCGCGCGCTGCACCACCGCCACCAGTTCCTTCAGATCGAACGGCTTCGGCAGATATTCGAAGGCGCCGCGTTCCGTCGCCTTCACAGCGGTCAACAGCGTGTTCTGCGCGCTCATCACCACGATGCGCAGATCGGGCCGCTGGCGCTTAATGCGAGGGATGAGGTCGAGGCCATTCTCGTCCGGCATCACCACATCGGTGAGCACCAGATCGCCTTCGCCCGCCTCCACCCAGCGCCACAGCGCGGCGGCGGTACCGGTTACACGAACGTCGTAACCGGATCGTGCAAGCGCTTGATGAAGAACGGTCCTGATGGCGCGATCATCATCCGCGACCAGGATGGTGGCTTTACCGGTCGCCATCATTCGTCTCCATCGACAGGCAGTTGGTCGATGGCCGCCGGCTCGCTCGCCATCGGCAGCATGACGCGGAAGATGGTGCGGCGCGGCTGACTGTCCACCTCAATGATGCCGCCATGATCGCCGACCAGCTTGGCGACCAGCGCCAGCCCCAGCCCGCTGCCATTCTGCTTGGTGGTCACGAAGGGGTCGAACAGGTTCTGCCGCAACTCGTCCGGGATGCCGGGACCGTTATCGATGACGCTGATCACCAGCGGCAGGTCGAACCGGCTGCGCGTGCCGGGCAGCGCCAGGCGGATGCCGTGCTTGTAGGCGGTGGACAGCACAATCTCCCCCCCCTCCTCCGGCAAGGCCTCGGCGGCGTTCTTCACCAGGTTCAGGAACACCTGGATCAGTGTGTCGCGGTTGCCCAGCACGGCCGGCAGCGACGGGTCGTACTGCTCGACGAAGCGATGCTGGCGCGCGAAGCCGGTCTTCGCGACCTTGCGCACATGGTCGAGCACCAGATGGATGTTCACCGGCCCGCGCGGCATCGGCCGCTGGTCGGAGAACGCCTCCATGCGATCGACCAGGGCGCAGATGCGGTCCGTCTCGTCGCGGATCAGCATGGTCAGTTCCTGGTCGCCCGGATCCTCCACGCTCTGTTCCAGAAGCTGGGCGGCGCCGCGAATGCCCGAGAGCGGGTTCTTCACCTCATGCGCCAGCATCGCCGCCATGGCGGTGACGGAGCGCGCCGCCCCCCGGTAGGTGAGCTGCTGCTGGAATTGCAGCGCCACCGAGCGCTCGTGGATGCAGATGGCGACATGGCCTTCCGTGTCGGTCACCTGGGCAACCTCCAGCGTCACTTCATGCATCCCGATGCGCGGCGTCTCCAGCGTCACCCCGTGATCGGCCATCGAGTTGCCGTGCGCGCGCACCTGCGACAGCAGGAAGAAAAGCGGGCTGTCGGCCGGAATGAAGTCATACAGCGGTTGGCCCAGCATCTGGTTGGTGCTGAGCCGGAAGAATTGCTCGGCCGCGTCGTTCACGTAAAGCAGCACATTGCCGGCATCGACCACGATGATCGGGCTGGCGAGAGCACTGAGTACGGCGCTTTCGTCGACCGCGTGGCGGCGGACGGCACGGCGGAGCGTCGTCGCAAGGGCACGGGCCATCAGGCGGCTTCCTTGTTCGCTGGGGTCTCGTCGAAAGCACGGCCGTCGCGGACGGCGGCGAAATATTCGTCCATCGCCCGGCGCACCGCGTCGGCGTCGGTGGTGTTGTTCACGATCTGGCGGAATTGCGCGGAACCGGGCATCGAACGGCTGTACCAGCCGACATGCTTGCGCGCGATGCGGCACCCGAGCTGCGGGCCGTAATGCTCTATGATCGCTTCCCAATGGTCGCGCAGCGTCGCCAGAATGGTATCCAGGGCGGGATCGGGCAGCGTCTCGCCGGTGGCCAGGTAATGGGCCACCTGATTGGGAAACCAGGGCCGGCCATAGGCGCCCCGGCCGATCATCACTCCGTCCGCGCGGGACAGGCGCAACGCCTCGGCCGCCTCCTGCTCCGTGGTGATGTCGCCATTCACCACGACCGGAATGGACACCGCCGCCTTCACCTGCCGCACGAAGGACCAGTCAGCCCGACCGGTATAAAACTGGCAGCGGGTGCGGCCATGCACGGTAATCATCCGAATGCCCAGATCCTGGGCGATGCGCGCCAGGCGCGGCGCGTTGCGGCTGGCATCGTCCCAGCCGGTGCGCATCTTCAGCGTGACCGGAATATCCACCGCCTTGACCGTCGCCTCGATCAACCGGGCGGCGTGATCCTCGTCGCGCATCAGGGCGGAGCCGGCCTGCTGGCCGTTCGTCACCTTCTTCACCGGGCAGCCCATATTGATGTCGATGATCGCCGCCCCGCGATCCGCGTTCAGTTTCGCCGCCTCGGCCATCAGCGCGGGTTCGCACCCGGCAAGCTGCACCGAGAGCGGGAACTCCTCGGCGCAATCGCCGGACATCTTGCGGATTTCCTTGCGCGCCTGCTGCACCATGGCGGCGCTGGCGATCATCTCCGACACCACCAGCCCGACGCCGAAACGCCGCACGATGCGGCGAAACGGCCGATCCGTGACGCCCGACATGGGGGCCAGGATCACCGGACAGGGCAATATATGGGAGCCGATGCTAATGCTCATCTCTTAGGCAGTTTCCCTTGATGCCCAAAGTTTGGGCAAAGCTACACCGTGCATACACATCTGGCAAGCGCGCGAATGTGCAGTGCAACAGAAATCGAGGAAAAATGCCGGCTAGCCTGCCAGCACGCCTGTCACGAATTTCACGCCGGGATAGGCCAGCGTCAGCAGCAGGAAGGCGACCAGCACCAGCCGCGTCGCCAGCCTGCCCCGCAGCCCGGTGCGGAAATGGGCGAACAGCAGCACGCCGAGCAGCAGGAAGGTCAGCACCGACAGCACGCTCTTATGGTCAAGCGACATCAGGCTGCCCGTCTCGAAGAACGTGACCGCCATGCCGGTGGCCACCCCCAGGCCGAGCAGAATTTCGGCCGAGGTCAGCAGGGTGATCTGCAAGCGCTCCCCTTCCGCCACAGCCGGCAATAGGCGGGTGAGCCGGGTCGGCCGCTTGCGCTTCAGCCCCCGTTCCTGCAGGAACACGGCCAGGGCGGCCACCGCCGAGAGAGTCAGCAGGCCATAGGCGAACACCGCCAGCAGGATATGCGACTGGGTCCAGGCACTGGGCGCGGTGCCGAGCAGGCCGTCGGTCGCCGGCTCCTGCAGGACGGTCGCCAGAATGCCGAGCAGCAACAGATAGGGCAGCAGCAGCGGCAACATCCGCCACCCTGCCACCGTGGTTGCCGAGATCAACGCGAACAGCGCCATGCTGGCGGCGACGGTCACCCATAGTGCGCCGGACAGGTCGGTATGCCAGCGTCCGCCCATCTCCACCGCCACCCACCCCAGCGGCCCGATGACGGCAGGCGCCAGCAGCAGCCAGAACAGCCAATCGCGCGCCGGCGATCGCGTGAAGGGTATCGCCAGCGCCGGCAGCAGGGAGATAAGAGCCGACAGGCTTATGATCAGTGTGCTTGGCATGGCAGCCTTATAGCGTGTCTTGACGCCAACATACAGAGTTGCGAGCGATTCGCAAAAACAGAAGTTCACCGGGATCAAATCCGGCAATTTTTACCCGGCAATATTTGCCCAGCGGTTGAATCGGCGCCTCATGGCTTGCGTCTTTTCTATTGAAATTACTTGACCTTTTGCCCCATCAGGCAGGCACATCGCTTGCTTCTCCCTACTGGCAATCAAGGGAGCGCGCCATGTCCATATCCGGTATCGGGTCGACCTATACGCCGCCGGTCGGTGGCGCAGGCACCGGCCAGCATGACTCCAAGGTCAAGGGGCGGTCGGCGGAGGATGAATTCCTCTCCTATATGGAGAAAACCCCGGCAGAGCGCATGCGCGAGGCTATCCTGGGGTCCATGGGCATGACCGAAGAACAACTTGCCGGCATGGATGCGGCGGAGCGCGAAAAGATCGAGCAGAAGATCCGCGAGACCATCCGCGCCAAGGTCGAGGAAGACACGGAAAAACGCACCGGCATGATCGTCGACATGTCGGTCTGACGATCTCCGGCCGTTTCCAGGCCAGCATCGCGGTGGAATTTGCCGCCGCGCCGGCATAGGCTCGCGCCCATGTCGAAGAGCATCGCCCTTATCGTCGCCGCCGGTCGCGGCCATCGCCTCGGCGGTACGCTGCCGAAGCAGTATCTGCCGCTGGCCGGCCAGCCGGTGCTGCGCCGCACCGTGCGCTGTTTTCTGGACCATCCCGCCATTGACAGCGTACGGGTGGTGATTCACCACGACGACGCGCCGCTCTATGCCGAGGCACTGGACGGCCTGGCCTTGCCCGCCCCGACCCCGGGCGGCGCCACCCGGCAGGACAGCGTGCGGCTGGGGCTGGAAGCGCTGGCCGGGGATGCGCCGGATTTCGTGCTGATCCAGGATGCGGCCCGCCCGTTCAGCGACGCCGCCACCATTGACCGCGTGCTGGCGGCGCTGGCCGAACATCCCGGTGTCGTTCCCGCCCTCGCCGTCGCCGATACGCTGAAGCGCGCCATCGATGGCCATATCGAAACCACGGTGCCGCGCGCGGGCCTGTATCGCGCACAGACGCCGCAGGGCTTCCGCTATGCCGATATTCTCGCCGCCCACCGCGCCGCCATCGGCCAGGAACTGACTGACGATGCCGCCGTGCTGGAGGCCGCCGGCCGCACGGTGGCGCTGGTCGCCGGATCGGAGGAGAATTTCAAGATCACCACGCCCGAGGATATGATGCGCGCCGAGATCCTGCTGTCGCTCGCCCGCGAGAGCCGCACCGCCGGCGGCTTCGACGTGCACCGCTTCGCCCCAACCGGCGATCACGTCATGCTGTGCGGCGTCGCCGTGCCGCACGACGCCGGGCTCGAAGGCCATTCCGATGCCGATGTCGGCCTGCATGCCCTGACCGACGCGCTGCTGGGCTGCCTCGGCGCGGGCGATATCGGCCAGCATTTCCCGCCGACCGACCCGCAATGGCGGGGGGCGTCTTCCGACCGGTTCCTGGCCCATGCGCGCGGCCTGGTCGAGGCGCGGGGCGGGCGGATCGTCCATGTCGATGTGACGCTGATCTGCGAACGCCCGAAAATCGGCCCCTATCGCGACGCCATGATCGACCGGGTGGCGGGGATATTGGGCCTGGCCGCCGACCGGGTCAGCGTAAAGGCCACCACGACCGAGAAGTTGGGCTTTACCGGCCGGCGCGAAGGCATCGCCGCGCAGGCGATGGCCACCATCGACTTGCCGCGATGACCCCCTGATGAGCCGCTCATGAGCCCCTGGCACCCGGCCTATATTCTGACCACCTGGTTCTGGGTCGGCCGGATTCCCATTGCGCCCGGCACCTGGGGATCGTTGGCCGCCCTGCCCTTTGGCTGGATCATCATGGCGGAAGGCGGCCCCGCCGGCCTGCTGGTGGCCGCCGCGATCCTGTTTGCCGTCGGCTGCTGGTCCAGCGCGGCCTATGCCAAGGGTATCGGCCGCAAGGATCCGGGCTCCGCAGTGATCGACGAGGTGGTCGGGCAATGGATGGTGCTGGCGGTGCTGCCGCTGGATGTCTGGGCCTATGGCCTGGGCTTCGCACTGTTCCGGCTGTTCGATGTCACCAAGCCCTGGCCGGTCTCCGTCGCCGACCGTAAACTGACTGGTGGATTCGGCATCATGGCGGACGATGTCGCCGCCGGGCTTTACGCCATGGCGGCGGCCGCCCTTCTCGTTCACTGGTTCTGGTGAGGCTGACGATGATCGACGAGGCTCTGCTCACCCAGGCAAAGGCCCTGCTGGAGCGCTGCAAGGCGGCGGGCGTGATGGTGGCGACGGCGGAATCCTGCACCGGCGGGCTGATCGCCGCCACGCTGACCGAGATCGCCGGGTCTTCCGCCGTGGTGGATCGTGGCTTCGTCACCTACTCCAACGAGGGCAAAATCGACATGCTGGGCGTGCCGCCTTTGCTCATCGCCGAGCAGGGCGCGGTCAGCGAGCCGGTCGCCCGCGCCATGGCCGAAGGGGCCCTTGCCCGCTCCGCCGCGCAGGTGACGGTGGCGGTCACCGGCATTGCCGGCCCTGGCGGGGCAACCCCGACCAAGCCGGTCGGTCTGGTCCATTTCGCCGTTGCCCGGACGGGTTCCAAGACCGTCGCCCATCACGAAGTCTTTCCCGGTGACCGCAGCGCGGTGCGCCGCGCCACGGTGGAAAAGGCGCTGGCGATGATCGGCGAGGCGATTTAGCCCCCCCTCCTTCGTCATGGTCGGACTTGATCCGACCATCCAGCGAACGGCACCGCCTGCCTGGATCCTCGGGTCAAGCCCGAGGATAACGATAGAAAGAATCCTGAGCGCCTAAATCAATCGGCTGAGGGGTTTGTCCCCGCCGCAGCACCGCCATACAGCGCATGCGCCCGAGTCTCGAAGGCACCCACCATGCGGCGGACAGCCTCGTTGAACAGCACCGAGATCAGCTTCTGCAGCAGGACGGAGCGGAATTCGAAATCGACATAAAAGTCGATCATGCAGCCTTCCGTGCCAGGCGGGCTGCCGGCCGGTGGCTCGTGCGGCAGGAAAATCCAATGGTTGTTCAGGTATTTGAACGGACCCTCGGTATAGGTCACGTCGATCCGCATCTTCTCCCGGTCCAGTTCGACCCGGGAGGTGAAACGCTCGCGCACCATCTTGAAGCCGATGATCAGGTCGGCGACCAGCAGCCCCGGCTCGCGCTTGCGGATGCGCGCGCCCAGGCACCAGGGCAGGAACTCCGGGTACTTCTCCACATCGGCGACGAGATCGAACAGCTTTTCCGGCGCGTAGGGCAATACGCGCTGCTCGGCATGTGTCGGCATTACTCCGCTGCCGGAGCCGAGACGGCTGCACCGCTGACGGTGGGCGCGATGCCCAGCTTCGCTTCGCGCGCCGCGCGCATCTTCGCGAAATCCGCGTCGGCGTGATAGGAGGAGCGGGTTAGCGGCGAGGAAGCCACCATCAGGAAGCCCTTGTTGTAGGCCTTCTTCTGGAAGCTGGAGAACTCGTCCGGCGTCACGAAGCGCTCGATGGCGGCGTGCTTCGGCGTCGGCTGGAGATACTGGCCGATGGTCATGAAATCGACGTCGGCGCTGCGCAGATCGTCCATCACCTGCGCCACCTCCTCATTGCTCTCGCCCAGGCCGACCATGATGCCGGACTTGGTGAAGATCGACGGGTCCAGCTCCTTCACCCGGTCGAGCAGCCGCAGCGAATGGAAATAGCGCGCGCCCGGCCGCACCGTCGGGTAAAGCCGCGGCACGGTCTCCAGATTATGGTTGAACACGTCCGGCCGGGCCTCGACCACGACTTCCAGAGCGCCTTCCTTGCGCAGGAAATCCGGCGTCAGTATCTCGATCGTGGTGTTCGGCGCTTCCTCGCGCAGCCGGCGGATGACGCGGGCGAAATGCGCCGCCCCGCCATCCGGCAGGTCGTCGCGGTCGACCGAGGTGATGACGATATGCTCAAGTCCCAGCTTGCCCGCCGCCTCGGCCACATGGTCCGGCTCGTGCGGGTCCAGCTTGTCCGGCATGCCGGTGGCGACGTTGCAGAAGGCGCAGGCGCGGGTGCACACACTGCCCAGGATCATCACCGTGGCGTGCTTCTGCTTCCAGCATTCGCCGATGTTCGGGCAGGCGGCTTCCTCGCACACCGTGTTCAGGTTGAGCGAGCGCATCAGCTGCCGGGTCTCGTTATATTCCTTCGAGACCGGGGCCTTCACGCGCAGCCAGTCCGGCTTGCGGCGCTGCACGGGATTGTCCGGACGGTGCGCTTTTTCCGGATGGCGAACCACCGGCTTCACCTCCACGGAACTCATGAGGCTATATCCTTATTTCGGTATCAGACCCTAGAAGTGGATAACCCGGCCGTAAGCGTCAAGCACGGATTCGTGCATCATCTCGGAGAGTGTGGGATGCGGGAAGACGGTGTGCATCAGCTCCGCCTCCGTGCTCTCCAGCGTGCGGGCGATGGTATAGCCCTGGATCAGCTCGGTCACTTCCGCGCCGATCATGTGCGCGCCCAGCAGCTCGCCTGTCTTGGCGTCGAACACGGTCTTCACCAAGCCCTCCGGCTCGCCCAGCGCGATGGCCTTGCCGTTACCCATGAAGGGGAAGCGGCCGATTTTCACCTCGTATCCCGCCTCCTTCGCCTTCTTCTCGGTCATGCCGACGGAAGCGACCTGCGGGCGGCAATAGGTGCAGCCGGGAATATTTTTGGTGTCCAGCGGGTGGACATCCTTCAGCCCGGCGATCTTCTCGACGCAGATGACGCCCTCATGGCTGGCCTTGTGCGCCAGCCATGGCGCACCGGTCAGATCGCCGATGGCATAGATTCCCGGCTCACCGGTGGCGCTGTAGGGGTCGGTGACGATATGCGTCTTCTCGACCTTCACCTTGGTGCCTTCCAGGCCGAGATTCTCGACATTGCCGACGATGCCGACGGCCAGGATCACCCGGTCCACGGTCAGCTCGCTGGCCTTGCCGCCGGCCTCGATGGTCGCGGTGACGTTGTTCTGGCCTTTCTTCAGCGCCTTCACCCCGGCCGAGGTGACGATCTTCATGCCCTGCTTTTCCAGCGCCTTGCGGGCGAAGGCGGAGATTTCCTCATCCTCCACCGGCAGGATGCGGTCCATCACTTCGACGACCGTGACATCGGCGCCCATATCCTTGTAGAAGCTGGCGAATTCGATGCCGATGGCGCCCGAGCCGACGACCAGAAGCGATTTCGGCATGGTTTCCGGCACCATCGCTTCCTTGTAGGTCCAGACCAGCTTGCCGTCCGGCTCCAGCCCCGGCAGGGCGCGCGCGCGCGCGCCGGTGGCCAGGATGACGTTCTTCGCGGTCAGATCGGCGGCCTTCTTGCCGTCCTTGCCAGTCACAGCGATCTTGCGCTGCCCGCCGGCGGTGCCGTCCAGCTTGGCCGTGCCGTCGAACACGGTCACCTTGTTCTTCTTCAGCAGATGCTTCACGCCGCCGGAAAGCTGGGAGGCCACCTTGCGCGAACGCTCCACCACCTTCTTCACATCGAAGCTGATATCCTTGGCGGAAAAGCCGTAATCGCCCAGATGGTCGAGCATGTGCTTGACCTCCGACGAGCGCAGCAGCGCCTTGGTCGGGATGCAGCCCCAGTTCAGGCAGATGCCGCCCAGATGCTCGCGCTCGACCAGCGCCGTCTTCATGCCGAGCTGCGAGGCGCGGATGGCGGCAACGTAGCCGCCCGGCCCGCCGCCGACGACGATGAGGTCGAAAGAAGTATCGGCCATGATCACAAACTCCCCGGCTCGCGCCTAAAGCTTCTGCAGCACCTCGACGGTGCGCTCATTACGGATATTGCCCGTGTTCAAGGTGGTGTCCGGCTCGATCAGCATGACGCTGACCTCCTCGGTCAGGGCAATCGGCAGATGCTCGACCTGCCGTGGAACGATGATGAATTCGCCCGGCTCCAGATCGACGTCGCGATCCCGGAACCGCATGCGCAGACGCCCCTCGATCACGAAGAACATCTCGTCCTCGGTCTCGTGATGGTGCCAGACGAACTCGCCTCGCAGCTTCACCAGCTTGATGGCGGCGTCGTTCACCTGGCCCACCAGGCGGGGGCTCCAGGGCTCGGCGAAGCGCGACAGCTTGTCGGCCAGATTCACCTTCTCCATGGCAGCCCCCTTCCCGCTGCCTAGAGCAGCATCGTCATCGGATCTTCGATCAGCTTCTTGAAGGCGGCCAGAAATTCCGCCCCGATGGCGCCGTCGACCACGCGGTGATCGACCGACAGAGTGCAGCTCATCACCGTGGCGATGGCCAGCGCGCCATTCTTCACCACCGGCCGCTGCTCGCCCGCACCGACCGCCAGAATGGCGCCCTGCGGCGGGTTGATGACGGCGGCGAAATCCTTGATGCCGAACATGCCGAGGTTGGAGATCGAGAAGGTGCCGCCCTGGAACTCCTCCGGCTTCAGCTTGCGCTCGCGCGCCCGCTTCGCCAGATCCTTCATCTCGGCGGAAATCTCGACCAGCCCCTTGGAGCCGGCATCGCGGATCACCGGGGTGATCAGCCCCTCGTCGATGGCGACGGCGACCGAGATGTCGACCTGGTCATAGATGCGGATGGCGCTCTCGGTCCAGGTGGCGTTGGCCGCCGGCACCTTCTTCAGCGCCAGCGCCGTCGCCCGGATGACGAGATCGTTCACCGACAGCTTGTAGCCGCTGTCGCCGGCCTTCTCGTTCAGCTCCTTGCGGACCGCCAGCAACTTGTCGATCTCGCAATCGATGGTCAGGTAGAAATGCGGCGCGGTCAGCTTCGATTCGGTCAGGCGCTTGGCGATGACCTTGCGCATGGAGCTGTTCGGCACCTCGGTATAGGAGGGCAGGCCCGGCACGTCCGGGTTGCTCTGCGGCAGCGCGGCGGCAGCGGCCGGAGCGGCGGCCTGCGGCGCACCGGCGGCGGCGGCCGGAGCCTTCGCCCCGCCCTTGGACAAAGCCGCCTCGATATCGGCCTTCACGATGCGGCCGTTCGGGCCGGAACCGGTCACCGCGGCAAGGTCCAGCCCGGCCTGCTCCGCCATGCGGCGGGCCAGCGGGCTGACGAACAGACGCTCTCCCTTATCGGCGGCGGCAGGCTGAGTGGCCGGCTTCGCCTCGGCCTTGGGGGCCTCCTGCTTCGGCTGTTCCTTCGGGGCCTCGGCCTTCGGCTCCTCCTTGGGGGTCTCCGGCTTCGGAGCCGGCTTGGACTCGCCGCCTTGCTCGATGGCGGAGGCGTCCTCGCCCTCCTCCAGCAGGTAGCCGATCACTTCGTTGACCTTTACGCCCTCGGTGCCGTCAGGCACGACGATCTTACCGAGAATGCCCTCATCGGCCGATTCGACCTCCATGGTGGCCTTGTCGGTCTCGATTTCCGCGATGACGTCGCCGGAGGAGACCTGGTCGCCCTCCTTCTTCAGCCATTTGGCGAGCGTCCCTTCGGTCATGGTCGGCGACAGCGCCGGCATCAGAACCTTGATCGGCATGGTGGTGTTTCCCCTCTAGCGGCGCTTAGCGATAGCAGACGGCCTTCGCCGCCTCCACGATGTGATCCGACTGCGGCAGCGCCATCTTCTCCAAATTCGCGGCGTAGGGAAGCGGCACGTCGATGCCCGCGACCCGCTTCACCGGCGCATCGAGATAATCGAAGCATTCTTCCATCATCAATGCAGCCAGTTCGGAGCCGATGCCGGCGAAGGGCCAGCCCTCCTCGCAGGTGACGAGGCGGTTGGTCTTCTTGACCGACTCGATGATGGTGGCGGTATCCAGCGGGCGAATGGTGCGCAGATCGATCACCTCGGCGTCGATGCCTTGCTCGGCCAGCGCCTCGGCGGCCTGCAGCGCGCGGCCGACCATGATGGAGAAGGCCACGATGGTCACGTCAGCGCCGGCGCGCACCACCTTCGCTTTGCCGATAGGAACGGTGAACTCCTCGGATTCCGGCACCTCGAAGCTCTGGCCGTAGAGCAGCTCGTTCTCCAGGAAGATAACGGGATTGTCGTCGCGGATGGCGGATTTCAACAGGCCCTTGGCATCGGCCGCCGACCAGGGCGAGACGACTTTCAGGCCCGGGCAGTGCGCGTACCAGCTGGCATAGCACTGGCTATGCTGGGCGGCGACGCGGCTGGCAGCCCCGTTCGGGCCGCGGAATACGATGGGGCAGCCCATCTGGCCGCCGGACATATACAGCGTCTTGGCGGCGGAATTGATGATCTGGTCGATTGCCTGCATGGCGAAGTTGAAGGTCATGAACTCGACCACCGGCCGCAGCTTCTTGAACGCAGCGCCCGTCGCCAGGCCGGCGAAGCCCTGCTCGGTGATCGGCGTATCGATCACGCGCTTCGGGCCGAACTCGTCCAGCAGACCCTGGCTGACCTTGTAGGCGCCCTGATACTGGGCGACTTCCTCGCCCATCAGGAACACCTTCTTGTCCAGCCGCATCTCCTCCGCCATGGCGTCGCGCAGCGCCTCGCGGACGGTCTGGGTCTTGGTGCTGGCGAAGTAGCGATCCTCGTCGGTCGCCGGCACGGCGGCCTTGGGCTGGGCCGGTGCGGCGGGCGCCTTGGCCTCGGCCTTCGGCGCCTCCTGCTTCGGCTCTTCCTGCTTCTCTGGCTTGGGGGCCGGGGCGGCCTTCGCGTCGTCAGCCGATTCGCCCTCTTCCAGCAGCATGGCGATAGGCGTGTTGACCGCCACGCCCTCGGTGCCGGCCTCGACCAGGATCTTGCCCAGCGTGCCTTCGTCGACCGCCTCGACCTCCATGGTCGCCTTATCGGTCTCGATCTCAGCCAGCACGTCGCCGGCCTTGACCGCGTCACCTTCCTTTTTCAGCCAGTTCGCCAGCTTGCCTTCCGTCATGGTCGGCGACAGCGCCGGCATCAGAATTTCGATGGGCATCAGGACCCCCTCACCAGTTTCCCGGCAGCGCGCCTCGCGCCGGCCGGATGTTGTTTTCCAGAATTACGCTCAGGCCTCGACCAGCACGTCGGTCCACAGCTCGGACGGATCCGGCTCCGGGCTGGTCTGAGCGAAATCGGCGGCGTCGGTGACGATGTCCTTCACCTCGCGGTCGATGACCTTCAAGTCATCCTCGGACACGCCCGAATCGAGTAGCATCTTGCGTACATTATCGATGGGATCGCGTTCCTGGCGCATCTTGTTGACCTCCTCCTTGGTCCGGTACTTGGCCGGATCGGACATGGAGTGGCCGCGATAGCGGTAGGTCTTCATTTCCAGAATATAGGGGCCCTTGCCGGCACGGGCATGGGCCACGGCCTTCTCGCCGGCTTCCTTGACGGTCAGCACATTCATGCCGTCCACCACCTCGCCGGGAATGCCGTAGGCATGGCCGCGATGCGCCAGATCCGGCCCGGCGGCGGCGCGCTGCACCGAGGTGCCCATGCCGTACTGGTTGTTCTCGATGATGTAGATGACCGGCAGCTTCCACAGCGCGGCCATGTTGAAGCTCTCATAGACCTGACCCTGGTTGACCGCGCCATCGCCCAGATAGGTCAGGCACACCCGGTCGGTATCGTCATACTGGTTGGCGAAGGCGATGCCGGTGCCGATGGGCACCTGCGCGCCGACGATGCCGTGGCCGCCATAGAAATTCTTCTCGCGGCTGAACATGTGCATCGAGCCGCCCTTGCCGCGCGAATAGCCGCCGCTGCGGCCGGTCAACTCGGCCATCACGCCGCGCGATTCCATGCCGGTCGCCAGCATGTGGCCATGGTCGCGATAGGAGGTGACGACCGAATCGCCTTCCTCAAGCGCCGCCTGCATGCCCACCACCACGGCCTCCTGGCCGATGTAGAGGTGGCAGAAGCCGCCGATCAGCCCCATGCCGTAAAGCTGACCGGCCTTCTCCTCGAAACGGCGGATCAGCAGCATCTCGCGATAATAGAGCTTCAGCTCCTCCGGGGACGCCGCAACGGAAGCCGTGGGCTTCTTCGCCGCAGGACGTCCGGTGCGTTTGGCGGCGCCGCCGGACGCTGCCTTGCTGGTGGTGCTCGCCTTCGCCATGACGTTTCCCCTCGATCTTTCCGGGCAATGCCCCGAGCGGTTGCCGAGCGGCCATACACATGTCGGCAGGCCGCAGAATGGATAGGGATCGGCCGCGGCGCTCAACGAATAATTACCGCAGGACCCGGCTCTCCCTGCTGCAACAAGTAATGGAAACAACCGCCCCAATCAAGGGCGGCTAAGAAATTGTAAAATAAGGAAATTTACTGAATTAACTTAATTTAAGTTAATTCTGCGCTGCGCCAACCGGAAGGCGCGCCACCATGGATGCTGCAGTGCGGTCGTCGGGAGCCGTTGGATAGGCAGGCGTAATTGGCGCACCCTTCGCACCCGCATTCAAAATCACCACCTCATCGGGCCGCTGCAAATTCAGCATCAGCCGCGCCCGTTCTTCCAGCATGTCAGGGTCGATATGTGCCGGCTCCAGCAGCGTGACGCGGCGTTCGAGTTGCCGACGGACGCTGGAAACCTCCTGCAAGGCCGATTCGGCCAGGGCGATCTGCTGGTCGACCTGGCGCCAGGCGAGGATGCCACGGTCGCCCTGAACCGCGTGATAGACGAAATAGCCGAGCAACAGAGCTCCGCAAACCGGCCCCACCACATGCCTTGCCCGACGGCGTATTTCGCGTGTCACATCCATAGGTGGATGGAATCACACTCGATTCATTAACGTCAAGCGCTAGTGATTCGATTCGGTAATAAGAATCAGTCTGTTGCGGAAATGACTCATAAAAAGAGGGCCGGTATAGTACCGGCCCTCACAAACACCTACCAGCGGTAGCCGGTTAACGCCGGACACCTTGCCCGGCATAGCGCGCGGCCGGACCCAAACTCTGCTCGATGCGGATGAGCTGATTGTACTTCGCCATGCGGTCGGACCGGCTGAGCGAGCCGGTCTTGATCTGCCCGCAATTGGTGGCGACGGCCAGATCGGCGATGGTCGCATCCTCGGTCTCGCCCGAGCGGTGGGACATGACGGCGCGGTAGCCGGCGCGGTGCGCGCGCTCCACCGCCTCCAGCGTTTCCGACAGGGTGCCGATCTGATTTACCTTCACCAGGATGGCGTTGGCCACACCACGGCCGATACCGTCCGACAGACGCTCCGGGTTGGTGACGAACAGATCGTCGCCGACCAGTTGCACCTTGCCGCCGACTGCCTCGGTCAGGGCCTTCCAGCCGTCCCAATCATCCTCGGACATGCCGTCCTCGATGGAGATGATCGGATAGCGGGCGCACAGATCCTCATACACGTTCACCATGGCGGCGGAATCGAGCGTCTTGCCCTCCCCCTCCAGCGCGTATTTGCCGCCCTTGAAGAATTCGGTGGCCGCCGAATCCAGCGCCAACGCGATATCGTCGCCGGGCGTGTAGCCCGCCGCCTCAATGGCCTTCATGATGAAGCCCAGCGCTTCGTCAGCGCTTTTCAGGTTCGGCGCGAAACCGCCCTCGTCGCCCACATTGGTGCTGTGGCCGGCATCCTTCAGCTGCTTCTTCAGCGAATGGAACACCTCGGCGCCCATGCGCACTGCCTCGGCCAGGCTGTCGGCGCCGACCGGCATGATCATGAATTCCTGGAAATCGATGGGATTGTCGGCATGCGCGCCGCCATTGATGATGTTCATCAGCGGCACCGGCAGGGTGCGCGCATAGGCGCCGCCGACATAGCGGTAGAGCGGCTGGCCCAGATCGTCGGCTGCCGCCTTGGCGACCGCCATGGAGACGCCCAGAATGGCGTTCGCGCCCAGACGCGCCTTATTCGGCGTGCCGTCCAGATCGATCATCAACTGGTCGATATGCACCTGCTCGTCGGCTTCCAGGCCGGATAGCGCATCGAAGATCTCGCCATTCACCGCATCGACGGCCTTCTGCACGCCCTTGCCGAGATAGCGGCCCTTATCGCCGTCTCGCAGCTCCAGCGCCTCATGCGTGCCGGTGGATGCGCCCGACGGCACGGCGGCGCGGCCCATCGCGCCGCTATCCAGCGTCACATCGACCTCGACGGTCGGGTTGCCGCGGCTATCGAGAATTTCGCGGGCAGTGATATCGATGATGGCGCTCATGGCGGACGGACCTCCGGAGATGAAACGAAACGGGCGGGCGACTCATAGCCGCCCGCCCGGTGGATGACAAGTCAGACATCCCTCGCCCCTGCCCGGGTGAGGGATGGTCGGGTCAGCCGATGGAAACCGGGTTGGCCTTGGCCAGCCGGTCGAAGGCGAGCAGCGTTTCCAACAGGGCCGGCATCTCCTTCAGCGGCACCATGTTGGGGCCGTCCGAGGGCGCATGGTCGGGGTCCTGGTGGGTTTCCATGAACACGGCGGCGACGCCGATGGAGAGTGCAGCGCGCGCCAGGATCGGCACGAATTCGCGCTGGCCGCCGCTGCTGGTGCCCTGCCCGCCCGGCTGCTGCACCGAATGCGTGGCGTCGAACACCACCGGAAAACCGGTCTGCGCCGCCATGATCGGCAGCGCGCGCATGTCGCTGACCAGCGTGTTGTAGCCGAAGCTTGCGCCGCGCTCGGTCACCAGCACATTCTCGTTGCCGCTCTCGACCAGCTTGGCGACCACGTTCTTCATATCCCAGGGGGCGAGAAACTGGCCCTTCTTCACATTCACCGCCCGGCCGGTCTTGGCGGCAGCCACCAGCAGGTCGGTCTGACGGCACAGGAAGGCCGGAATCTGCAGCACATCCACCGCCTCGGCGACGATGGCGCACTGATCCGGCTCATGCACGTCAGTCAGCACGGGGCAGCCATAGGTCTCGCGCACCTCGGCCATGATCGGCAGGCTCTTGGCCATGCCCAGGCCGCGCTCGCCCTTGATGCTGGTGCGGTTCGCCTTGTCGAACGAGGTCTTGTAAATCAGCCCGATTCCCAGCTTGCCGGCGAGCTCCGACAGCGCGTGGCTCATCTCCAGCGCGTGCTGGCGGCTTTCCAGCTGGCACGGGCCGGCGATCAAGGTGAAGGGAAGCTCGTTGCCGATTTCCAGCCCGCCGACGCGGACCCGACGCTGCACGCTCATGATGCGACCTTTCCGATCAGACCAGCCGCGACTGTTCCACGGCGGCCTTGATGAAGGAGGTGAACAGCGGATGCGGCTCGAACGGCTTGGATTTCAGCTCCGGGTGGAACTGCACGCCGACGAACCAGGGGTGGGTCGGGATTTCGACCACTTCCGGCAGCTCGCCATCCGGCGACATGCCGGAGAAGCGCAGGCCCACCCGCTCCAGCCGGTCCTTGTAGTTGATATTCACCTCATAGCGATGGCGATGCCGTTCGCTGATCAGGGCATTGCCGTAGATCTCGCGCAGCTTGCTGCCGGCCGACACGGCGCACTCGTAAGCGCCCAGGCGCATGGTGCCGCCCATATTGCCGTCGGCGGACCGGCGCTCGATCTGGTTGCCGCGCGTCCATTCGGTAAGTAGGCCGACCACCGGCTCGTCGCAAGGGCCGAACTCGGTGCTGCCGGCGTGCGGCAGCTCGGCCAGCGAGCGCGCCGCCTCGATCACCGCCATCTGCATGCCGAAGCAGATGCCGAAATAGGGCACATTGCGCTCGCGCGCGAATTTCGCCGCGGCGATCTTGCCCTCGCTGCCGCGCTCGCCGAAACCGCCTGGCACCAGGATGCCATGCACATCCTCCAGGAAATGCACGGCATCCTCGCGCTCGAAGATTTCCGCATCCATCCAATGCAGATTGACCTTCACATTGTTGGCGATGCCGCCATGGGCCAGCGCCTCGGCCAGCGATTTGTAGGCGTCGAAGACGGAGGTGTATTTGCCGACCACGGCGATCTTCACCTCGCCTTCCGGCTGGCGCAGATGACCGGCGATGGTCTCCCACACGGTCAGGTCCGGCTCGCTCTCGGCCTGCATGCCGAAATGGCGCAACACCTGGGTGTCCAGCCCCTGATTGTGATACTCGATCGGCACGGCATAGATGGTGTCGACATTCAGGGCCGGAATCACCGCCTCGTGGCGCACATTGCAGAACAATGCGATCTTGCGCCGGTCGTCGCTGGAGATCGGCTTTTCCGAACGGCACAGCAGCATGTCGGGCTGGATGCCGACCGACAGCAATTCCTTCACCGAATGCTGGGTCGGCTTGGTCTTCAATTCGCCCGCCGCGCTGACATAAGGCAGCAGCGTCACATGGATGAACATGGCGCGCTCGCGCCCCATCTCGTTGCCGAGCTGGCGGATCGCCTCCAGGAACGGCAGGCTCTCGATATCGCCGACCGTGCCGCCGATCTCGCAGATGATGAAATCCTCGCCATTCACGTCGGCCCGCACGAATTCCTTGATCGCGTCGGTGACGTGCGGGATGACCTGCACGGTTGCGCCCAGATAGTCGCCCCGGCGCTCGCGCTCAATGACAGTCGAGTAGATCTTGCCGGTGGTGACGTTGTCGCTGCGGCGCGCCGGAATGCCGGTGAAGCGCTCGTAATGGCCGAGGTCGAGGTCGGTTTCCGCCCCGTCATCGGTAACGAAAACCTCGCCATGCTGCAGCGGGCTCATGGTACCCGGATCGACGTTCAGATACGGGTCAAGCTTGCGCAGCCGCACGGAATAGCCGCGCGCCTGCAGCAGCGCACCGAGCGCCGCCGACGCCAAACCCTTTCCGAGAGAGGAAACCACGCCGCCGGTAACGAAGATGAATCGCGTCATGGAACTACAAACTATCCGAAGAGCGCCCGGCCGTCACCGGCGAAAGCGCGAGGGAGATAAAAGACATACGGAAGCGAATGGTCGCGGCGGTTACCACGACCATTCGAAACTCTGGCATCGCCCGCCGCTACTGCGCGACAGGCGCGCGCGGCGTTGCCGGCGTCGACCCTGCGGGGAGTGTGGAGGATGGGGCGGGGGCAATATCGTCCACGATGGACCGCGACTTCGTGCTGCCGCCGGCCATGATGGCCAGAACCAGGCTGGTCGCCATGAAGCAGGCTGCAAGGATAGCCGTGGTGCGGGTCAGGAGATTGGTCGTGCCGCGCGCGCTGACCAGGCCACCGCCGCCACCGCCGCCGCCAATACCGAGTCCGCCGCCTTCGCTGCGCTGGATCAGCACCACGCCGATCAGCACGAGCGCCAAAAGGCTATGGATGACCAGGATGATCGTGGTCATGAAAAGAAACCTGCCGGTTGGTCTATCGGATAAATTATCGCCGCGTGTTGTACAGCCACAACATCTTGTTGGCTAGGCACAAGTTGAACAGATGGCCCAAAAATCGGCGGATACAAGACTGGCCCCACCGACCAGGGCGCCGTCGACATTCTCAACCGACAGCAATTCCTTCGCATTGCCGGGCTTCACCGACCCGCCATAGAGGATGCGCATGCCCGCCGGATCGCCGACCTTGCCGTCCAGCGCGGCGCGGATCGCCTTATGCATCGCGGCCACCTGCGCCACCGTCGGCGTGCGCCCGGTGCCGATGGCCCAGACCGGCTCATAGGCGACGACCATATTGGCGGCCGTCGCCCCGTCCGGCAGCGAGGCCAGAAGCTGCGCCACCACAATCTCCTCCGCCTTGCCGGAATCGCGCTCGGATTCGGTCTCGCCGACGCACAGGATCGCGGTGAGCCTGGCGGCCAGCGCGGCGGCGGCCTTGGCCTTCACGTCCGCGTTGCTTTCCTCATGCAGGCTGCGCCGCTCGGAATGGCCGACAATGACATGGGTACAGCCGATATCGGCCAGCATCCCGGCCGCCACATCGCCGGTGAAAGCGCCTTTCGCCTCGGCATGACAATCCTGGCCGCCCAGGCCGAAACCGTATTTCTGGCAGGCTTCCGACAGCGGGGCCAGCAAGGTGAAGGGCGGGCAGACCGCGATGTCGCAGGCCGGCTTCGGCGTCGCCTCGGCCAGCGCCATGCCCAGCGCGTCCACCAGCTTGGCGCCCTCGACCAGCGTCATGTGCATCTTCCAGTTTCCAGCGATCAACGGGCGCGGCGCCATGGGCATTTCCTTTCCTTCACGATGTCAGCGGTTGGCCGGGTACTAGCATGGCTACGCCCTCTAGGCCAACCGATGGTCCTCAGTTACCGGTGGTCCTTAAGTTTTCGGCAAAGGCATTTCGGGTTGCGGCGCGAATAGCGGCCCCTCTATGATGCCGCGCCCCTTCGGCCGTTGCCGGCGGGACGATTTCGCGCACTCGAACGCTACCCTGGAAGGCCCCGCGCCCCATGCTGCAATTGATCCGAAACAGGACCGCGTCCTGGGTTGTGAAACTCCTTTTCGTCCTGCTGGTGGCGAGTTTCGCCGTCTGGGGCATCGAGGATATCTTCCGCAGCGGCGGCCGGGAGGACACGGCGATTCGCGTCGGCGAGGTCAAGATGCAAACTCAGCAGGTGAACCAGGAGTTCCAGCGCGAGCTGAGCAATCTGCGCCAGCAGCTCGGCCAGATGATCACACCCGAGCAGGCCGCCCAGTTCGGCGTCATGGACCGGGTGATCGAGCGCATGGTGAACGACGCGCTGTACGGCTCGCTGGCGCGCGACACCGGCCTGGTGGTGACGGAGACGATGGTACGCGACGCGATTGCCGCCGAGCCGGCCTTCCGCAACGCCGCCGGCCAGTTCGATCGTAACCAGTTCACCGCCGCGCTGCGCTCCATCGGCATGACCGAGGAAGGCTATGTCGATCTGCTGCGCCGCGAGCTGGCGCGCCGCAACGTTGTCGAGGCGGTCATCGCCGGGGCGCCCCGGCCGGAGTTGATGGTCGATCGGCTGTACCGCTATCGCGGCGAGCGCCGGGTCGCCAATCTGGTGTTCATCGCGAACCAGTCGATCCAGGATGTCGCCCAGCCGAACGAGGAAGACATTGCCGCTTTCTACAAGGAAAACGAGCGGCGCTATATGACCCCGGAATATCGCGGCATCACCTATGTCGCGCTGAATGCCGAGACCCTGGCCAAGGAAATATTAATTCCCGAGGAAGAGCTGCGCCAGGAATACGAGGCCCGGCGCGACAGCTATGCCACGCCGGAAACCCGCGATCTGTCGCAGATATTGTTCAGCGACGAGGCGACCGCCCGCAAGGCGGCCGAGGCCCTGTCCGCCGGCCAGAGCTTCGAGCAGGTGGCGCAGGAGATCGGCGGTCAGGATGCCGAGGCGATCAAGCTGGGCAACACCGCCAAGACCGAACTTATCGGCGATATGGGCGAGGCCGTCTTCGCGCTGGACAAAGGCGCTGTCAGCCAGCCGCTGCAAAGCCCGTTCGGCTGGCACATCTTCCGCGTTAACGAGATCAATGCCGCCAGCGCCCGCAGCTTTGAGGATGTCCGCGAGGAGTTGAACCGCGAGCTGGCGACGCAGCGCGCGCTGAACCAGCTGTTCGAGCAGGCCAACCAGGTCGAGGACGCGCTGGCCGGCGGGGCCTCGGTGGAGGACGCCGCCCAGCGCCTGGGACTGCCCGCCGTCACGATCGAGGCGGTCAGCCGTGAAGGCCGGACGCCGGACGGCGCGCCGGTCGAAGCCCTGCCCGCGCGCGACCGGTTCCTGGAAACCGCCTTCGCCACCCCGCAGGGCGAACAGAGCCAACTGGTCGAGGCCGGCGGCGACGGCTATTTCCTGCTGCGGGTCGATACTGTCATCCCACCGGCGCCGAAACCGCTGGAGAGCGTGCGCGATCAGGTGCGCGACGATATTCTGGCACGCCGCCGCGACGAGGCCGCCAAGGCCAAGGCGGAGGCTATCGCCAAGGCCGTGAGCGACGGCAAGAGCCTGGCCGAGGCCGCCAGCGAGGCCGGTGTAAACGCACCGGCGACTTCCGCCCCCTTCACCCGCGACGGCCAGGGCCTGCAGAACCTGCCGCGCAGCATTGCCAGCGCCGGCTTCCGCGGGTCGCAGGGCACGCCGCAGGTGGTGAACAGCCGCGACGGGCATTATGTCGTGGTGGTGACGGAAATTCGCGCCGCCGATCCCGCCGCCGAGGCCAATGCGAAGGAGCTGGACGCCGTACGTGGCGCGGTGCAGCAAGGCATCGCAGGCGATATCCTGAATAGCTTCAGTCAGGCCCTGCGCCAGACCTATCCGGTCGAGGTGAATCGCGACCGGCTGAATCCTGCCCTCTGATCCCCTTTTGATCCCTTGAAACAGCGCAGCGTGCCATGACCACCTTCCCCGATCGCGACGCCTTCATCGCCACCTATGCGACGGGAAAGCCGCAGCTGGTCTGGACAACCCTGGTCGCCGATCTGGAAACCCCGGTTTCGGCGATGATGAAGCTGGCCGATGGCCGGCCGAACAGCTTTTTGCTGGAATCAGTGGAAGGCGGCGCGTTTCGCGGCCGCTATTCGATCATCGGGCTGAAGCCGGATCTGATCTGGCGCGCCAATGGGGCGGTGGCCGAGATCAACCGCAATGCCCGCTTCGAGCCGGACGCCTTCGTGCGGGAAGCCAAGCCGACGCTGGAGAGCCTGCGCGACCTGATCGAGGAATGCCGCATCGACATTCCCGCCGCCCTGCCGCCGATGGCCGGCGGGCTGTTCGGCTATATGGGCTACGACACGGTGCGGCAGATGGAAAAGCTGCCCGACGCGAACCCCAAGCCCTATGAGGGCGTGCCCGAAGGCATGTTCCTGCGCCCGACCATCGTCGCCGTTTTCGACAATATCGAAGATACGGTGAAGCTGATCACCCCGGTGCGCGCACAGCCGGGCCTCAGCGCCGAGGCGGCCTACGACCAGGCGCGCGAGCGGCTGTCCGACGTGATGGAGGATTTTGGCCGCTCCCTGCCCTTCCGCCGGGAATCCAGCGGCTCGGTCGATACCCCGCCGGAGCCGACCTCGAACACCACGCAGGCCGAATATCACGCGATGGTGGAGAAGGCGAAGGAGTATATCCGCGCCGGCGACGCCTTCCAGGTGGTGCCCTCTCAGCGTTTCGAGGTGCCGTTCAGGCTGCCGCCGATCGCTCTCTATCGCTCGCTGCGCCGGCTGAATCCTTCGCCCTTCCTGTTCCTGCTGGATTTCGGCACCTTCTCCATCGTCGGCTCCAGCCCGGAAATCCTGGTCCGGCTGCGCGATGACACGGTGACAATCCGCCCGGTTGCCGGCACCCGCAAGCGCGGGGCAACGCCGGAAGAGGATGTCGCCCTGGCCGAGGATCTGCTGGCCGACCCGAAGGAACGGGCCGAGCATCTGATGCTGCTGGACCTGGGCCGCAACGATGTCGGCCGCGTGGCGCGCATCGGCACGGTGAAGGTGAAGGAGCAGTTCGTCATCGAGCGCTATTCCCACGTCATGCACATCGCCAGCCATGTCGACGGCAAGATCCGGCCGGAGCTGGACGCGGTGGACGCGCTGTGCGCCGGTTTCCCGGCCGGCACCGTGTCCGGCGCGCCGAAAGTGCGGGCGATGGAGATCATCGACGAGCTGGAGAAGTCGCGACGCGGCATCTATGCCGGCGCCGTCGGCTATTTCGCCGCCAACGGCACGATGGACACCTGCATCGCGCTGCGCACAGCGCTGGTGAAGGACGGCGTGATGTATGTCCAGGCCGGCGGCGGCGTGGTGGCCGACAGCGATCCCGAATCCGAGTATCAGGAAACCATCAACAAGTCGCGCGCGCTGATCCGCGCCGCCCAGGAAGCGGTGCGCTTCGCCGCCGGTCGGGGCTGAGACTTGTCAGCGCCAAGCACCGCTTGGCGCGCCGCTGCAACTTCCGTAGGATAGCCCCACTTCGTGCAAGTGTGGGGGCAGCGCATGATGGCGGCGGAGCCATTCAGCACACCGGAAAGCGACGGCAGGACAACCTCGTCCATGCCGAAGGCCGCCCCGACGCCCCACCAGCGCGCCTGGCTGGCGCGCGGGCTGGCGCAGCCGGGCGGCAAGCTGCCCCTGTTCGATATGGATGGCCAGCGCATCAACCCGCAGACCATCCGCGCCTGCCTGCAGCGCGGCTGGGCCGAGCCTTGGTTCACCAACCCGACCAAGCCGGACTGGCTGGTCTGCAAGCTAACCGATGCCGGCCGCGCCCTGCTGACCGACAAGAACAACAAGAATCAATAGCCGAGCGATTTCATGAAACTCGACGATTATCTTGCCGTTATCGCCCAAAGCGCGCCCAAGGATTGGAGCGTCAGCAAGGTGCCGACTTTCATGTTCCGGCTGGTGCCGATCCGCGGCGCCGACAACAGGACGCTGGATTTTGAGTTGCAGGAACATAACGCGCTGATGACCTTCAAGCGCGACATCCGCTTCTCCATGGCCTTCGGCCTGGTGCAGAACCCTAATTTCAACGATGACTGGGCGACCAATTTTCCGAACCGGCGGGCGCAGACGGCGATCCTGGACTTCATGTTCGCCGGCGCGCTGGTGTTCCGCGACACGCTGGTGGCGGTGGATGGCTGGAAGTGCCTGCTGCCGACCCCGGCCCCCGAATTGCTGGAAGCTCCCTTCCCGATACCCGAGCGGCAATATCTGATCGCCAAGCTGGTGCATATGCTGGCCGGCCCGAACACTAATTTCGAGGCCTATTTCCAGCGCGCCGGCATGCGGGCGACGAAAATGCCCTGGCCGGGTTGAGGACGGCCGCCAGCACATGGCCGGCTATCGTCTGGACCGTCTCTCGATCCTCCTGGTGGAGGATAGCGAGTTTATCCGCAACCTGCTGTTCAGCGTTCTTCGCTCCATGGAGGTCGGCCATATCCATACCGCGCGGGACGGGGCCGAGGCCATTGAGTTCCTGAAGTCGCGCGCCCGCCTCGGCATGCCGGGCCAGGGGCCGGTCGACCTGATCATCAGCGATCTGATCATGCCGAACATGGATGGGGCCATGCTGCTGCGCTGGGTGCGTCGGCACGAGGAATCGCCGGATCGTTTCATGCCCTTCATCATGATCAGCGGCGCGGTCGACCGCGACCGGGTGGCGGCGATCCGCGATCTGGGCGTCAGCGAGTTCCTGGCCAAGCCCTTCACCGTGCGGGCCATCGCCACGCATTTGCAGGCGGCGATCGAAAATCCCCGCCCCTTCATCTACACCCAGGATTATTTCGGCCCCGACCGGCGGCGCACCGACCAGCCGATCAGCGGCGAGGACCAGCGCAGCCCGGACAAGTCGAAGATCGCCGTGGTCTACACCGCGCGCTCGCTGCGCAGCGCCCCGGCCGATGCGCGGGCCTGGATGTTCCGCCTGCCGAACCGGTTGAAGGACAAGGTGCTGGCCTTTGGCGGCAGCACCGCCGGCGGCATCGATCCGGAACTGCTGAAGGCGGCTGAAATGCAAGTAAAGCAGATGGCCGACGATTACGCCGACTGGGTGCGCAGCTATGTCACGCAGTTGCAGGCCAGCCACAAGCAGGCGGTGGAGGACCCGCCCAAGGCCTTCCTGCAGCTTGGCGAGATGAACCAGGTCGCCCACGAGCTGCGCGGCCAGGGGGCGACCTTCGGCTACCCGTTGATCACCACTTTCGGCCGCTCCCTGCACGAATACACCACGCTGGAGCGCGATGTCACCGACGTCTCGCCGGAACTGCTGGAGCTGATCAAGGCCCATATCGACGGCATCCGCGCCGTCATGGCCGAAAAGGTCAAGGGCGACGGCGGCGCCATCGGCAAGGAGCTGGTCCGCATGCTCAATTTGGCGGTGAAGAAGTACAAGGGCGGGTAAGAACCGCCGACCCTCTAAGCGGGGCGTGCCCCCTCCCCCTCAATACGCGTAGTCCGGTTCCTGCTTGTCCAGGATGCGTTTCAGGGCCTGGAAATGGTACTGGGCGTTGATCCGCTCGCCTTCGATCTGCTCGTAGGTCATCGCGGCAACCTGGGGATCGATGGGCTTCAGCGGCCGCCCGGTCGACATGGCGAGCACCTGATGCTGGCAGGCGCGCTCCAGATAGTAGAGATCGTCGAATGCATCGGCGACGGTGGGGCCGACGACGATGACACCGTGGTTGGCCAGGAACAGCACCCGCTTGTCCGCCAGCACGCGGGCGATGCGGTCGCCCTCCTCCCAATCCAGGACCAACCCGTTATAGCGCTCGTCATAGGCGATCTGGTCGAGATAGCGCAGGGCGTTCTGGCTCGCCATCTCCAGCCGCCCGCCCTCGACCAGGCACAACGCCGTGGCGTAGGGCATATGGGTGTGCAGCACGCAGGCGGCGTTCGGATTGGCGCGGTGAATGGCCGAGTGGATATAGAAGGCCGTCGGCTCCGGCGGATTGCTGCCGCCCTGCGCATTGCCCTCGGCATCCAGCGTGCACAGCATGCTGGCGCTGATTTCTGAGAAATGCGCGCCGTGCGGATTGATCAGGAAGCGATCCGCCTCCCCCGGAATCTGCAAGCTGAAATGATTGCAAACCCCTTCATGAAAGCTCAGCCGCTCCGCCCAGCGGAAGGCGGCGGCGAGGTCAATGCGGGCCTGCTGCTTTTCGTCGATAAAGGGCATGAAAGAAACCTTGGCGGCTGTTGGCGGTTGCGATATCGCTGGCACGGCAACAGTCTAGCGGCGTTGAGGCGATAAGGGCAATCGATGGGCGATGAGATGAACAGCGACCGGCTGACGGTCTGGCGGCTTAGCGCCAGCTACCGCCATCTGGCGACCGCCGCCCGGATGGTGGCCCTGGACCCGAATGCACTGGTGCTGGATAGCGGCGCGCCGGCCTTGCAGGCCGATATGGTCAGCGCCCGGCTCGATTGCCCCAGCTTCTTCTGCAGCCGCCAGCAATTCGTTCTGATCCTGGCCGAATTGGTGCGCGACGGGTTGAGCTTCGATGTCGCCCTGCACGAGATCGACCGGCGCAGCGGCGTCTCGGTCGCCTATGCGACGCTGCATCCCCGGCTGGATGACGGCACCATGCGGCTGCTGCGCGGCATTGAGCCGGGCATGGCCGCTTATATGAGCGAGATGAACGACAATATCGAACGTGTGTTCGAGCAGATGACCCGCCAGATCGGCGCCGGCCCATCCTATGGACGACTGCAATAACCAGCGATTTGGGGGAGGCAGTTGGTCGGAGCGGCGGGATTCGAACCCACGACCCCTTGTCCCCCAGACAAGTGCGCTACCAGGCTGCGCTACGCTCCGACCGAGGAGGCGGACCATACAAGCCAAGCGTCCAAGACGCAACGGCGAAGCGGCGGTTAAGCCCTGCTTTCGACGACTATTTTCGCCGCCCGAGCCTCAGTTCCGCGTCGCCGCCTTGCGCAAGATTTCCCGCAACTCCAGCAACTCGCGAATGGTGGATTCGATGGTCCCGCGCAGGTTACGCGGCAACTCGTCGGCCGGCTCGGCCTCGCTGAACAGGTCCGGCTTGTCATCCTCCCCCGGCACATCCATTTCGTCGTCGTCATCGTCGAGGAAGTCGTCATCCTCGTCATGCTCGCCCTTGGCGATGCCGTCGCGCAGCAGGCGCTGCACGCCCTTGATGGTATAGCCGTCCTTGTACAGCAGCTCGCGGATGCGGCGCAGCAGATCCACATCCTCCGGCCGGTAATAGCGCCGGCCGCCACCGCGTTTCATCGGCTTGATCTGAGTGAATTTGGTTTCCCAGAAGCGCAGCACATGCGGGGGCACGTCAAGGTCGGTCGCGACCTCGCTAATGGTGCGGAACGCGGCCGCTGACTTGCCCGTGCCGCGACGGCGCGCGCCCTGTTCGCTTGTGCTATCCACTCCGCCTCGCTCCGATGTGCATTACTGCCACATCACATTCCGCAAACTTCTATTGCGACGGCCCCATGAGCCGGTCAATTGCCGGTCAGATCCTCGTTGATCCGGCCTTTCAACACATGCGAGGGCCGGAACACCAGCACGCGGCGGGGCAGAATGGGCACCTCCTCGCCGGTCTTGGGGTTGCGCCCGATGCGACGGCCCTTCTGGCGGACCGAAAAGCTGCCAAAGGAGGAAATCTTCACCATCTCGCCGCGCTCCAACGCGTCGGCGACTTCGTTCAGAACGGTCTCAACGAGGTCGGCCGATTCGTTCCGCGACAGGCCAACTTCCTGATATACCGCTTCACTCAGCTGCGCCCGGGTAACGGTCTTTTCAGTCATGCCATGTCTCCTGAAAGGAGATTCACGGTAACGCGGCGAGATAAAACCGTCAATTACAAAGGGATGGCGCTGATCGTTTAAGTGACGATTGACTTTAAGTCTGGAAACTGAGGAGTCAGACGCGCAGCAGCCCCGCCCCCCAGGCCAGGCCGCCGCCGATGGCCTCCAGCAGCACCAGATCGCCTTGCTGGATTCGCCCGTCATTCATCGCCTCGGCCAGCGCCAGGGGCACCGAGGCGGCGGAAGTGTTGGCATGCCGGTCGATACACAGCACCACCTTCTCCTCCGGCAGGCCGAAGCGCTGGCGCATACCGTCGATGATGCGGCGGTTGGCCTGGTGCGGCACCAGCCAGTCGATATCGGCGGCCGTGAGGTTGTTGGCGGCCAGTGCCTCCTCGATCACGGTGCCCAGCTTCACCACGGCATGCTTGTAGACCTCGCGCCCGACCATGCGGACCTGGCCCACCGTGCCGGTCATGGATGGCCCGCCATCGACATAAAGCGCGTCGTGCTCGCGCCCGTCGGAATGCAGGTGGGTGGAGAGGATGCCCCGGTCGGTATTGGCCCCCGTCCCCTGCTCCGCCGTCAGTAGCACCGCGCCGGCGCCGTCGCCGAACAGCACGCAGGTGGCGCGATCCTCCCAATCCAGGATGCGGGTAAAGGTCTCCGCGCCGATCACCAGTGCGTTCTTCGCCTGCCCGGCGCGGATGAAATTATCCGCCACCGCCAGCGCATAGATGAATCCGGCGCACACGGCCTGCACGTCGAAGGCCGCCCCGCGCGTCATCCCCAGGCGGGCCTGCACCTTGGTGGCGGTGGATGGGAAGGTCTCGTCCGGCGTGGTGGTGGCGACGATCAGCAGGTCGACCTCGTCCGCGGCTTTGCCGGCCTTGGCCAGAGCGTCGGCGGCGGCATGCAGCGCCAGGTCGGAGGTGAACTCGCCCTCGGCGGCGATATGGCGCTGGCGGATTCCGGTGCGCTGGACGATCCATTCGTCCGTCGTATCGATCCGCTTCGCCAACTCGTCATTGGTGACGATACGCGCCGGGAGATACGCTCCCCAGCCGGTCAGCCGAGACCGATATACCATTACAGAGCCGCCGCTTTCTGATTGCTTGCTTCGAGGGTGAGATTCTGGATTTCGTCCTTGATGCGGTCGATGAAGCCCTGCATGCACAAATCGGCCGCGACACCAATGGCGTTGGCGAAGCCGAAGGCATCGGTGCCGCCATGGCTCTTGATGACGATGCCGTTCAGGCCCAGGAACATCGCGCCATTATAGCGGCGCGGATCGACCCGGCTTCTCAGCCGCTTGATCGCCGGCTGGCTCAACAGATAGCCAATACGGGACAGCAGCGAGGATTTAAAGGATTCGCGCAGGAACAGGCCGATCAGCTTGGCCGTGCCCTCCGCCGTCTTCAGCGCGACATTGCCGGTGAAACCGTCGGTGACGATGACATCCACGGTGCCGGCGCCGATATCGTCGCCTTCCACGAAGCCGCGGAAATCCAGCGGCATGCCGCTCTCGCGCAGCAGGGTGGCGGCGCGGCGGATATGCTCATGCCCCTTCTGCCCTTCGACGCCGACATTCAGCAGGCCGATGGACGGGCGTTGCAGGCCAAGCACGGCGCGCGCGAATACGTCGCCCATGATGGCGAACTGCACCAAATTCTCCTCGTCGCATTCGAGGTTAGCGCCAAGGTCCAGCATCACGCTTTCGCCGCGCTGCGTCGGGAAGAAGGAGGCGATGGCCGGGCGGTCGATGCCGGGCACGGTGTGCAGCACGAACTTCGCCATCGCCATCAGCGCGCCGGTATTGCCGGCGGAGACGACGCCTGAGGCATCGCCGGAGCGCACCGCGTCAATCGCCAGGCGCATGCTGGAGCTACGCCCGCCGCGCAGGGCGACGGACGGCTTCGCGTCGCTGCCGACAACATCGGGCGCGTTGCGAATTTCCGACGCCTTGGCGAGGATGCTGCCAGGCACGATCAACGGCGCGATCTGCTCTTCGCGGCCAAAAATAAGGAAGTGCAGGTCAGGGAACCGCTCAAGCGCGAGTTCCGCGCCCCGGATGACCATTTCAGGCGCGTTGTCGCCCCCCATTGCATCCAGGGACAGCGTCAGACGTGCGGTCAAGTGTCGGCTCCCTGCGCCGGAAAGACCTTACGCGGCGGCCTCGGCAACCTCACGGCCCTTATAGTACCCGCAGGAGCCGCACACATGATGCGGCAGCTTGGGCTCGCCGCAATTGGGACATTCATTGCTGTTGGTCGCGCTGATGGCATCGTGCGAACGACGCATGTCGCGGCGCGAGCTGGACTTTTTCTTCTTGGGGACAGCCATTGGTCCGACTTTCTACAGGTCTATACAGAGATCGCGGGCTCGCAATCGCTTGCGACCCGGCGGAGCGCGCTTGTTTAGCCAAAAACCGCTCAGTCAGCAAGCCGTTCCCGCACATGTCACGATTTTTCCCGCAGCGTGGCGAGCTTCGCGAACGGGTTCTCCTCATCGAGCGGCGTTTCGTCGTTGAGGGTAATGCCCGGGCGTTTCAACTGCAACGCCGCATCCGGCGCGCGCGGATACGGGTCAAGCAGCACGGCGAATTGCTGCACCACCGCCTCGCCAAGGTCGATCCGGCCGTTCTCGATCGGCTCGGGTGGCTCGTCCTCATCGAGCAGGAAATCCAGTCCCTGCTCCTCGATCCGGGCGAATAATTCTTCGTCCGAGGGCGCATCCTCGGAGAAACGCTGCACGAAATGCTCGTCGATATGCTCCGGCACCGGGCCCAGCGTGACCACGCAGCGCTGCACCGCATCGGCCACCATATCCCCCTCCACCGTCACGCCGGCGGGGGTCAGCGTCACGCGCAGGCTGGCCGACAGACGGTCGAGCGCCAGCAGATCGAACCGCCGGGCCAGCGCCTGACGCTCTGACTCATTGGCCTCGATTTTCACTGTCAGGCCCCGTGGCCCAATGTTGGCCACGGCGATGGAATGCGAGAATTCCGGCGTCACGATTTCGCTCTTCGTCATGATGGCTCCTTTCGTGCCGCAAGGGCCGGCGACAGATGCCCCGCCAGCAAGCCTTCGGTCGGCTCGGCCGCGAAGGCGGTCTCAAGGGCGCGCATTTTCGCGACCATGGCGGCAAGCTGCCCGTCGGTCGGCTCCACGGTGCCGTAGAGATTGCGCCGCAGCGCCTCGGAGAGGGCCGCATCGTCGGCGGCAAGCCCGCGATCATAAGCCGATACCCGGCCGAAAAAGGCTTCCGCCATCTTCTTCACCCGCGGGCCGACGCCCAGATCGCCGGCGCCCAGCTCCCGCAAGCTCTGATCCATATCCGCGAACATGGCGTCGAACAGTCCCTGGGAAAAGGGGGCGGCGGATTTTCCCTCGCTTCGCAGCCGGCGCAAGGTGAGATAGACATAGAGCGACACCATCTCGAAGCGGCCATCCAGCGTATCCGGCACGCCGAGCGCCAGATAGGGCTCCGGCTGGCGCGCCAGATCGACCAGTTCGCCATAGAGGCTGTAAACCGGATCGGGGGCCGCCGGGCGGCGGCCAAACAAGCGTTCGAGCATTCCTTGCACCTGAAACGATTATCGCCCGCCTGTGCGGAGCCTGTCCCTCGACATTGACAGGGCAGCGGCGCGGTGCGACCTTCCCGCATAAATCGCGCGCCGCTGGCATCAGGTCAAGCGATAGCGCCGGATAATCGGATTTCGTCAGACGGACAGGACCACGCGCTCCGTGAAACAGCGACCCTTCAAACCGTCCCGCATCCCGGCCCTGCTTGGCGTTGCCTGCCTTGCCTTGCTGGCCGCGGGCTGCACGACCACCGTCGATACGCGCGGCAATATGGTCGATCCCGACATATTGGCGCAGATCAAGCCCGGCCAATCCTCGCGCGCCGAGGTGCAGCAGGCGCTGGGCTCGCCCTCGGCCACATCCACCTTCGACCGGGAGAGCTGGTACTATATCGGCAAGCGCACCGAGACGGTCGCCTTCTTCGATCCGGAAACAGTGGAGCAACGCATCGTCGTCGTGCATTTCGACCCTAACGGCACGGTCGATGAAGTGAAAAAGCTCACCGAAGACGATGCTCAGAAGATACAGGTTGTCGATCGGGAGACACCGACTGCCGGCCGCAAGCTGGGGCTGCTGCAGCAGCTCTTCGGCAATCTGGGCCGCTTCAACGCGCCGACGCAGAATCGCGGGCCGGTTATCTCCGCCCCCGGCCGTTAAAATCGCCGCCAGAAAGAAAAACGCCCCGGTCTGCACCGGGGCGTTTCACGTTTTGGCTGCCGGCGTTTACTGCGCCAGCGCGGCCAGCAGCAGGATGGCGACGATGTTGATGATCTTGATCATCGGATTCACCGCCGGGCCGGCCGTATCCTTGTAAGGATCGCCGACCGTATCGCCGGTCACCGCGGCCTTGTGGGCCTCGGACCCCTTGCCGCCGTGATTGCCGTCCTCGATGTACTTCTTGGCATTGTCCCAGGCGCCGCCGCCCGAGGTCATTGAGATGGCGACGAACAGGCCGGTGACGATGGTGCCCAGCAGCATCGCGCCGACCGCGGTGAAGGCCGCCGTCTGGCCGCCGACGATGGCGATGGCGACATACAGCACCACCGGCGCCAGCACCGGCAGCAAGGAGGGCACGATCATCTCCTTGATCGCCGCCTTGGTCAGCATATCCACGGCATTGCCGTATTCCGGCTTGGCCTTGTGCTCCATGATGCCCGGGATTTCCCGGAACTGACGGCGCACCTCAACCACCACGGCGCCGGCGGCGCGGCCCACGGCGGTCATGCCCATGGCGCCGAACAGGTAAGGCAGCAACCCGCCGAAGAACAGCCCCACCACCACATAGGGGTCCTGCAGGCGGAACTGCACGTCCAGATCCGGGAAATAATGCCGCAGATCCTCGGTATAGGCGGCGAACAGCACCAGCGCCGCCAGCGCGGCGGAGCCGATGGCATAGCCCTTGGTGACCGCCTTGGTGGTGTTGCCCACGGCATCCAGCGCGTCCGTCACCTCGCGCACCTCGGGCGGCAGATCGGCCATCTCGGCGATGCCGCCGGCATTGTCGGTGACCGGGCCGTAGGCATCCAGCGCCACCACCATGCCGGCCAGCGCCAGCATCGTGGTCGCGGCGATGGCGATGCCGAACAGGCCGGCGGCGATGTAGGCGATCAGGATGCCGGCGCAGATGACGATCACCGGCAAGGCGCAGGCCTCCATCGACATGGCGAGGCCCTGGATGATGTTGGTGCCGTGCCCGGTCTCCGACGCCTTGGCGATGCTGCGCACCGGCCGGAAATCGGTGCCGGTGTAATATTCGGTGATCCAGACCAGCAGACCGGTCACCGCCAGGCCGACAAAGGCGCAGATCAGCAGCCCGCCGCCGGTCACGCTGCGGCCCTCGGTCATCTCCAGCGGCGTGGAGAAGCCCAGCATCATGGCGGTGGCGATGACAATCAGCACGCCCGAGATCAGGCCGGTGACGATCAACCCCTTATAGAGCGCCGCCATGATCTTGCGGCTGCCCCCCAGCTTCACGAAGAAGGTGCCCGCGACCGACCCCAGAATGCAGACCGCGCCGATGACCAGCGGGTAGAGCATCAGCGTCGATTGCAGCGCCGGTACGAAGAAGATCGCCGCCAGCAGCATGGTCGCGACGACGGTGACGGCATAAGTCTCGAACAGGTCGGCGGCCATGCCGGCGCAATCGCCAACATTGTCGCCCACATTATCGGCGATCACCGCCGGGTTGCGGGGATCGTCCTCCGGGATGCCGGCCTCGATCTTGCCGACCAGGTCCGCGCCGACATCGGCGCCCTTGGTGAAGATACCGCCGCCCAGGCGGGCGAAGATCGAAATCAGCGACGCGCCGAAGCTCAGCGCCACCAGCGCTTCCAGAATGCCGCGCAGGGGCGTGCCCATCTGCAGCAGCGCCAGGTAGTAGAGCGATACGCCCAGCAGGCCCAGGCCGACCACCAGCATGCCGGTGATGGCCCCCGACTTGAAGGCGATGTCGAGCGCCGGCTCCATCCCCTGGCGCGCGGCCTCGGCGGTGCGCACATTGGCGCGCACCGACACGTTCATGCCGACATAGCCGGCAATGCCCGACAATACCGCGCCAATCACGAAACCAACCGCCGTCAGAACGCCCAGTGTCGCCACCAGGATCACCGCGACGATGACGCCGACGATGCCGATGGTGCGGTATTGGCGGTTGAGATATGCCTGCGCGCCTTCCTGGATCGCCCCCGCGATCTCCTGCATACGGGCATTGCCGGCGCTGGCCGCCAGCACGCTGCGCGAGGCGTAGAGCCCATAGAGAAGCGCTATCGCGCCGCAGGCGATGACCAATAGGTATAGACCTACCATTAATGAGAGCCCCTTGTTGATGGCCCGGTCGGAATCGGCAGGGCCGTTTTTGTTATCCCCGGGCCGGGCGCCGACGCGCCTGTCCCTCCCTTGTTACGAGGGCAAGCGTAACAGGAAGCTCAAATAAAGCAAAAGATTAAGAAGCAAAAACTAAGATGTCGGGCTGGCCGTGCCGCGGCTGATCCGCAGCCATAGAACCATCAGAATCGCGATGCAGACGAAGGGCAGAATGGTCAGATTGACGACAGACCAGCCGAACACATTCTGCAACAGCCCCGAGGAGAAGGAACCGATCGAGACCGAGCCGAACACCAGGAAATCGTTCAGCGCCTGCACCTTCTCCTTCTCGGCCGGCAGGTAGGCCTTGGTCAGCAGGCTGCTGCCGCCGACGAACAGGAAGTTCCATCCCACCCCCAGCAGCACCAGCGCGAACCAGAAGCGCTGGATATCCTGTCCCGACAGATTGATGGCGACGCAGCCGATCATCAGCGCCGCCCCGGTCAGCATCACGTTCAGCACGCCGAACCGGGTGATCAGGCTGCCGGTGAAGAAGGCCGGCGCGAACATGCCCAGCGCATGCCACTGGATAACGAAGGCGGCGTCGGTAAATTCCAGCCCGCAGGCCAGCATGGCGAGCGGCGTGGCGGTCATCACCATGTTCATCATGGTGTAGCCGATCACCGCGCCGATCACCGCCACAAGGAACACCGGCTGGCGCGCGATCTCGCGGATCGGCCGGCCCTTGTCGGCGCGCTGCGCCAGGGTCGGGCGCGGTATCTCGATGAACAGCAGCAGCACCAGCGGCAGCAACCAGACGATGGCGATGGTGAGGTAGCTGCCGGCGAACAGGATCGGCTCGAACAGATCACGCGACCATTTCGCCAGGTTCGGCCCGGCCACGGCGGAAAACACGCCGCCGGCCATCACCAGCGAGATCGCCTTGCTCTTGAATGCCTCGCTGGCGGTATCGGCGGCGGCAAAGCGATAGAACAAGGCAAAGCCCTGATTGACGCCCATCAGCATCGCACCGGCGCAGAACAACGGAAAATTAGCGTGGAAAATGGCGTATGACGCGGTCAGTGCGCCGATGATGCCGACCACCACCCCCAGCATGAATCCCGGTCGTCGGCCCAGCCGCTTCATCAGCATCGAGGCCGGCAGCGTGGTCAGCATCGTCGCGGTCAATTGCAAGGCCAGCGGCAGCGTCGCCAGGCTCTTATCGTGCGCGATCATGGTGCCGACGATGGCGGAGACCGTCATGGTCAGCGAATTGCCCGTCATCGACAACGCCTGGCAGCAAGCCAGTAGGATGACGTTCTTGCGGGTGGGATCGGGCCGGGACCGGACCGTATCGGCGCTACTCATCGGCACGAGATAGCATGCCCAACAATTGGGCAGCCATGCCAGTACGCCCGATCAGACCATCAGGAAACGGGACGCTCGAAGACGTTCTTGAACAGCAGGTCGTGCACCACGTTCGGGCCCAGCACGTCGCGGGTTACCTTCAGGAGGCGTTCCTTCAGAAATGCCAGATCGACCTGCCCCGGCCCCATGCCCTTAGATTGCAGCGACAACAGATAGACCAGATAGGCGTCCTGCAAGCGCGGCAATTGGCGTTGCAACTGCACCGGCCCGTCCGGCTGATAGACCTCGACCGACATTTCCATGACGAAGAATCGCCGCACCGTGCCGTTCTCGAACAACGGCATCACCATCGGCTCCAGATCGATGACGGAGGTCGGCGGCGGCGGTTTCGGCTTTTCCATGCCCGCCGGCACATCCATGCCAAGCAGCGGGCGCACGATTTCCGGCATAAAGGTCCAGGCGGCGAAACCGCCGCCGCCGATCAGTGCCAACAGGACCACCAGGATGATGACGATCTTCATGGCGGCATCATCGCTTGCGGGCGGACAAAATCACACCGTCAAAAATGCAGGTAGCCGGCGGCGCCCAGCGTCATCGGCTCGCCCGCCAGATCCAGCACCTGCACGCCGCCGCGCGCATGGATGCGGCCGATCTCCGTGACTGGCACGCCGGCCGTCTCGGCCAGGGCCAGCACCGCGCCGCGCCGCGCCGAGGGGGCGGTGAACAGCAGTTCGTAATCGTCACCGCCGGTCAGCACCGATTCGACGATGCGCTTGTCATGCTCGATGGCGGCGAACACTGCCGGCGAGAGCGGCAAATTCTGCACCCGGATTTCCGCCCCGACGCCGGATACCTCGGCAATATGCGCCAAATCGCCCACCAGCCCGTCGGACACGTCCATCATCGCGCTGGCCAGGCCGATCAGCTTCGGGCCCAGCGTGACGCGCGGGCGCGGCAGGCGGTAGCGGTCGGCCAGCGCCTCGGCGTGCGGGCGCGACAGCCCCTTCAGCGTGCCTTGCAGGACGCGCAGCCCCAGCGCCCCATCGCCCAGGCTGCCGGACAGGAACACCAGGTCGCCCGGCCGCGCGCCGGCGCGCGTCACCGCCTTGCCGGTCGGCACCTTACCGAAGGCCGTGACCGAGATGAGCAACGGCCCCGGAGTGGAGATTGTATCGCCACCTAAAAGGCTTAGACCAAATTCTTCCTGATCCAGCTTAAGGCCGGCGGCGAAGCGTTCCAGCCAGGCGTCGCCCGGCTCCCCGCGCAGATCGCGCGGCAGCGCCGTGACCAGCGTGTAACCGAACGGCACGGCGCCCATCGCCGCCAGGTCGGAGATATTCACCCGCAGCGCCTTGCGGGCCACCATATCGGGCGGGTCGTCGGGCAGGAAATGGCCGCCGGCGACCAGCGCATCCGTGGTGACGACGATCTGCCGGCCGGCCTCGCACTCGATCAGCGCGGCGTCGTCGGTAAGACCCAGCGCACCCGCCTCCCGCTCCGCCAGCGGCGCGAAGAACCGGGCGATCCGGCCGAACTCGTTCAACCCCTCGCTCACGGAGCGTCGCGCCCGCCGCCCTCGCTGAACTCCTCGGGACGCAGGGTACGCGCGAGCTTGTCGAGAACGCCGTTCACGAAGCCCGGCTCCTTGCCCTCGTAGAAGGCATGGGCGAGATCGACATATTCGTTGATGACGACGCGGGCCGGCACATCGGCCTTGGCCAGCATCTCGAAGCCGCCGGCGCGCAGGATGGCGCGCATCACGCTCTCCAGCCGGTCCAGCGGCCAGTCGGCGGGCAGCACGGCGACCAGCATCGGATCGATATCCTTCTGGTCGCGGTGGAACACGCCATGGACGATATCCTTCAACAGCGCGATGTCGGCCTGGCTGAGCGCCACGCCATCCACCTCGCCGGCCGACGCGCTGGCCAGGAAGTCCGGCAGCACCACCTCGGGCGGCTCGTCGGTCATTTCCATGCGGTAGAGAATCTGCACCGCCTGGAGGCGCGCGACGGAGCGCTTGCGGGCATTCGCGGAAGGCTGGCGCGGGCCGGTCGGCTTGCTGGGGCTGGCGGTCATCGCTCAGGCCACGCCGAAACGCTGCTTCAGGGCGATCATCGCCAGGCAGGCCTCGGCCGCGGCCTTGCCCTTGTTCTTCTTGGCGACGCTGGCGCGCGCCCAGGCCTGCTCGCCCGTCTCGCAGGTCAGGATGCCGTAGCCGATGGCCAGGTTGCGCTGCAGGGCCAGATCCTGCAGGCCCCGAGCGCTTTCACCGCAGACATAATCGTAATGCGTGGTCTCGCCCCGGATGACGCAGCCCAGCGCGATATAGCCGGCATAGCGGTCGCTGCGCGCGGCGAAGGCGATGGCGGCGGGAATTTCGAACGCGCCCGGCACGGCGACGCGATCATAGCCCACGCCAGCGGCCTCCAGCGCGGCGGCGGCCCCCTTCACCAGCTCATCGGCCAGGTCCTCATAGAACCGGGCTTCGACGATTAGAACATTGGTCATCGATGAATTTCTTTCAGCTTTCGCGGCGGATCGACCGACGCTCTACGATATTCAGGCCGTAACCGTCCAGCCCGACGATGGTTTTCTGGCTGTTGGACAGCAAAATAAGGTCGCGCAGGCCCAGATCGAGCAGGATTTGCGCGCCGACACCATAATCCCGCAGCTCGCCGCCCGCGCGCTCATTCTCCAGCCGGGCGCGCACCGTGTCCGACAAGGCGGTGGCGGTCGGCTCGCGGATCAGCACCACAACGCCCCGCCCCTCCTCGGCGATCATGCCGAGCGCCTGCTGCAACTGGCCGCCCTTGCCGCTGGCCTTGTCGCCCAGCACATCGTCCAGCACGTTCATCGCATGCATGCGCACCAGCACCGGTTCCGAGGTGGAGATGTCGCCCTTCACCAGCGCGATATGCTCGGCATAGGTGGCCTTGTTCACGAAGATCACCATGCGGAACGGACCGCCATGGATGGTGTCGATCTGGCTTTCCAGCGCCCGGCGCACGATGCTCTCGGTGCGGCGGCGATAGGCGATCAGGTCGGCGATGGTGCCGACCTTCAGCCCGTGATACTGCGCGAACTGCACCAGATCCGGCAGGCGGGCCATGGTGCCGTCATCATTCATGATCTCGCAGATCACGCCGGCGGGCAGCAGCCCCGCCATGCGGGCCAGGTCGACCGCCGCCTCGGTATGGCCGGCGCGCACCAGCACGCCGCCGTCGCGCGCCACCAGCGGGAAGACATGACCCGGCGTGACAATCTCGTCGCGGCCCTTGGAGGGGTCGATGGCGACGGCCACGGTCAATGCCCGGTCGGCGGCGGAGATGCCGGTCGTCACCCCCTCCTTCGCCTCGATGGAGACGGTGAAGGCGGTCTCGTGCCGGGAGGTATGCTTGCGCGGCATCAGCGGCAGGCCCAGCTCGTCGATCCGCTCCTTGGTCATCGCCAGGCAGATCAGGCCTCGGCCGAACTTGGCCATGAAGTTGATCGCATCGGGCGTGGCCATCTGCGCCGGGATAACGAGATCGCCCTCATTCTCGCGATCCTCGTCGTCGATCAGGATGAACATCCTGCCGTTGCGCGCATCCTCGATGATCTCCTCGATGGAGGAGAGCGCTTCGTGATAGGTCGCCTTGCGCAGCTCGGTCGTGTCGGTGGGAGTGCTCATCGAGATTACTTTCTTGCCTGCAGCCGCGCGACATAACGCGCCAGCACGTCGATTTCCATGTTGATGCCGTCGCCCGGCGCGCGGTCTGCCAGCGTGGTGTTCCGCCAGGTATGCGGGACGATATTGATGCCGAACTGCGCCGCCCCGTTCGCCCGGTCCTCGACTGCGTTCACGGTGAGCGACACCCCGTCCAGGCAGACCGAGCCTTTCGGCGCCACGAAGCCGGCCAGCTCGAACGGCGCCTCCAGCACCAGCCGGTGACTGTCGCCCTCCGGCTCGACCGAGACCAGGCGGGCGATGCCATCGACATGGCCCAGCACCAGATGGCCGCCCAGCTCGTCGCCCAGCTTCAGGGAGCGTTCCAGATTGACCCGCGTGCCGACACGCCAGGCGCCGATGGTGGTCTTGGCCAGCGTCTCGGCCGAAACGCTGACGCGGAACCAGTTGCCCTGCTCCCCCGCGCCTTTTTCGGTCACGGTGAGGCAGGCGCCGGAACAAGCGATGGACGCGCCCAGCGCGACGCTGGCGGGATCGTAGGCGGTTTGGATGATATAGTCGGTATCGCCGCCGGGAATGATTTCCGCGACGCGGCCGATATCCGTGACGATGCCGGTGAACATAAGGCTCACCTACCCGTCGCCGGTATGGAGGAGAAAAACTGGGAGCACCGATTCATGGCTGCTTTCCTAAGCAATAATCCAGAATCGGGGCGCACGGGAGAGCATCGGCAACCCTTAGTGGGACAACCGATCAAACCGTCCCGTTCTCTTTCATCCGGACTATGACCGTCGGCTTCGGCATCTCACCGAATCTGCTGACCCCGGCGAGGGCTTGCCGGGCGCTCGCGGGCTTTACAGGCTCTCCCTGCTTACCGCCGGTGGGGATTTTCGCCCCGCCCCGAGAACGTCTGCCGGTGATATAGGCCCTGACGGCGAGGCCAGCAATAGCTTTCACGGAATACCGGCCTCCACCGGGCGCGGCGACCTAAGCGATCACGCCAGGGCGGACATAGCTTTCCATGACATCCTCGCCGACGGGGATGAGGTGATGACGCACGAAGCGGCGGGCATCGGCGATGCGGTCCAGGCCGAGGCCGGCGATGGCGGGGAGGCCATCGCCACCGACGATGCTGGGGGCATGGAACCAGACCAGCCGGTCGACCAGGTCGCGCGCCAGCAGGGCGGCGGAGATCTGCCCCCCGCCCTCGACCAGCAGGCGGGTCAAGCCGCGCCTGCCCAGTTCGGCCAGCATGGCCTCGACATCCAGCAGCATATCCTCGATTGCCGGCAGTTCGATCACCTCGACGCCGAGATCGCGGAACGCCTCCAGCCGGTAAGGGTCGGTGCCCTCGCGGGTGAACACCCAGGTCGGCACGTCCTTCGCGGTCATCACCAGCCGGCTGGTCAGCGGCAGGCGCAGCCGGCCATCGGCCACGATGCGGACCGGCGAGCGGCCCTCCAGTCCCGGCAGGCGGCAGGTCAGTTCCGGGTCGTCGGCCAGCACCGTGTTGCTGCCGACCAGGATGGCGTCGGACTGGGCGCGCAGCAGATGCGAACGTCGGCGTGCCTCCACCCCGGTGATCCATTTGCTGTCGCCGCCATGGGTGGCGATTCGGCCGTCCAGCGTGGTCGCGGCCTTCAGGGTGACCAGCGGCCGGCCGTCGCGGATGCGAGTCAGGAAGCCGGCATTCACGAACGCCGCCTCCGCCGCGCACAGGCCGATCTCGGTCACGATTCCAGCCGCCCGGAGCTTCTCCAGGCCGCCGCCGGAGACGCGCGGATCGGGATCTTCCAGCGCCGCGACCACACGGGCGATGCCGGCTTCGATCAGCGCATCGGCGCAGGGCGGGGTCTTCCCGTGATGGGCGCAAGGCTCCAGCGTGACATAGGCGGTCGCCCCCCGGGCGCGGTCGCCGGCGCGCGAAAGCGCCTCGGTCTCGGCGTGTGGCCGGCCGCCGGGCTGGGTCCAGCCCCGCCCGACGATATGTCCTTCAGGGGAGACGAGGACGCAGCCGACCGCCGGATTGGGCGCCACCTGCCCGAGCCCGCGTTCGGCGAGGCCCAGGGCGATGCGCATATAGGCCAGATCGGTCAAATCTTGACCGGCTCCCCATCCTGATCCAGCTGGCCAACAAACTCCTCGAAGTCCTTGGCTTCGCGGAAGTTTTTATAGACCGAGGCATAGCGCACATAGGCCACGGGGTCGAGCGTGCGCAGCGCCTCCATGACCATCATGCCGATCTGCGAGGCAGGAATTTCGGTCTCGCCTGAGCTTTCCAGCCGGCGCACGATGGAGTTCACCACCCGCTCCAGCCGCTCGATCTCCACCGGCCGCTTGCGCAAGGCGATCTGCAGCGATCGGGCAAGTTTGTCGCGGTCGAAGGGCGTGCGCTTGCCGCTGCGCTTGACCACGATCAGGTCGCGCAGCTGCACCCGCTCGAAGGTAGTGAAGCGCGATCCACACTCCGGACAGAAGCGACGGCGGCGGATCGCCGAATTGTCCTCGGTCGGCCGCGAATCCTTCACTTGCGTGTCGTCATTCCCGCAGAACGGACAGCGCATCTCCCCCTACTCCCCCTCACTGGCGGCCGGCGCGTCACACCGGCCGCGTTACGCAAACGATGCTCAGCCGAGATCCGGATAGATCGGGAACCGGTCGCACAGCGTCTTGACGCGCTCGCGCACCGCATTCTCCGTCGCTGAATTATCTTCGCGATTGGCCGCAAGACCGTCCAGCACATCGCCGATCAACTCGCCGACCTGGCGGAACTCCGCCGGGCCGAAGCCGCGCGTGGTGGCCGCGGGCGAGCCCAGGCGCACGCCGGACGTCACCATCGGCTTTTCCGGGTCGAACGGGACGCCGTTCTTGTTGCAGGTGATGCCGGCGCGCTCCAGCGACTTCTCGGCGATGTTGCCGGTCAGCTTCTTCGGCCTGAGATCGACCAGTACCACATGGCTGTCGGTGCCGCCGGAGACGATGTCCAGCCCACGCTCCATCAGCGTGCCGGCCAGCACCTTGGCGTTCTCGACCACCATGCCGGCGTAATGCTTGAACTCCGGCTTCAGCGCCTCGCCGAACGCCACCGCCTTGCCGGCGATCACATGCATCAGCGGGCCGCCCTGCAGGCCGGGGAACACGGCGGAATTGATCTTCTTGCCCAGTTCCAGGTCGTTCGACAGGATCATACCGCCGCGCGGGCCGCGCAGCGTCTTGTGCGTGGTGGTGGTCACCACATGGGCGTGCGGCAGCGGATCGGCATAGGCCCCGCCAGCCACCAGCCCGGCGAAATGCGCCATGTCGACCCAGAAGATCGCGCCGACCGAATCGGCGATCTTGCGGAAGCGCGCGAAATCGATGGTGCGCGGATAGGCCGACCCGCCGGTGATGAGCAGCTTCGGCTTATGCTCCTGCGCCATCTCCTCGACGACGTCATAATCGATCAAGCCATCCTGCTGACGCACGCCATATTGCACGGCGTTGAACCACTTGCCCGACAGGTTGGGGGCGGCGCCATGGGTCAGGTGGCCGCCAGCGGCGAGCGACAGGCCCATCACCGTGTCGCCCGGCTGCACCAGGGCCAGCATCACCGCCTGATTGGCCTGCGCGCCGGAATGCGGCTGCACGTTGGCGAAGGCGCAGTTGAACAGCTTCTTCGCCCGCTCGATGGCCAGCGTCTCGGCCACATCGACGAACTCGCAGCCGCCGTAATAGCGCTTGCCCGGATAACCCTCGGCGTACTTGTTGGTCAGCACCGAGCCCTGCGCTTCGAGCACCGCGCGGGACACGATATTTTCCGAAGCGATCAGCTCGATCTGGCTCTGCTGGCGATGCAGCTCCTGGTCGAGCGCGGCCTTCAGCTCGGGGTCGGTCTCCGCCAGCGACGCCTCGAAGAAGCGGTCATGGGCGACGATTTTGGTCTGGGAGGAGGTCATCAGGGGGCTTTCACAGTCATAGAGAGCAAGGATTATGGATTTAGCCGAGCTTGGCGACGCGCGGGGCGTGGCGACCGCCGGCGAAGGGTGTGTCGAGGAAGGCGGCCAGGCAATCCTTCGCCACCTCCTCGCCGACCACCCGGGCGCCCAGCGCCAGCACATTGGCGTCGTTATGCTCGCGCGACAGGCGCGCGGTGGTGACATCGTGACACAGGGCCGCGCGCAGCCCGGCATGGCGGTTCACCGCAATCGAGATACCGATGCCGGTGCCGCAGATAACCACCCCGCGCGCCGCCTCGCCCTGCGATATGGCGGCGGCCAGCTTATTGCCGAAATCCGGGTAATCGACCGACTCGGTGCTATCCGCGCCCAGATCCAGTACCTCATGGCCCCGGTCGACGAGATAGGCTTTCAGCGCCGATTTCAGCGCGAAGCCCCCATGGTCGGAGGCGATGGCAATTCTATTTTGCTGCATGACCGCTTGAACGCATCGTGTTTCATAAGGTGCCGGCATCGTACCGGCACTAAGACACTACCATATGTCCGCCGCGCCTGTCAGCCGGCCACAAGGTCTGGCCTATCATCTCAGCCAATTTTGTTAACAATTACCCCTGCCCCCACTGCATAAGAAACAGGCAGCAACAAGGGGACTGTTTTCCCTAAAGGCACGGTAGAAGGCATTGTCGCTATTTTCTGAGAAACCAATTTTTACTAGTTCCGCACGGCGCTATGCCGCAGGATGCCTGATGATTACTAACAAGGGGATTGACTATATCGGTGGATTAGCGATATCAGTTTAGAATGCTTAATGTGATTGTGGATAGTTAAATGAACAGCGAGTCAGCAGAAGAGAAGAAGGCGCAAAACGATCTGCTGCGCATGACGGCCGAAGTCGTTTCCGCTTATGTGCAGAACAATGTCTTACCGTCATCTCAGCTTTCCGAGGTGATCGGCACGATCTATAATTCATTGCGCCAGCTGAATGGGCAGGCCGTAGCGCAGCTGGCGCCGGAGCCGCAGAAACCGGCGATCCCGGTGCGTCGCTCGGTGACGGATGAATATATCATCTGCCTGGAAGACGGTAAGAAGCTGAAAATGCTGAAGCGCCATCTACGCACGAATTACAGCATGACCCCGGAAGAATACCGCGCCAAATGGGGCCTGCCAGCGGATTACCCGATGGTCGCGCCCAACTATGCCAAGCAACGCTCCGCCTTCGCCAAGAAGATTGGCCTGGGCCGCGGCAGCAGCGGCGGGCGCAGCAAGAAAGGCTGAACGCCCTTCCCCGGGCTGCCTAGACGATCAGCCCGCCCCGGCCGCCTTTGGCGCGCTTTTCCAGAACGTAACGCAGCTTCTGCATCGCCGCATGGCGCAAGGCGGTTTCTCCCCGCGCCGGATCGCCGACGATGGAAACCTCCACCATGGTGCGGGGGTCGATAGCGCTGACCTTCACATAGCTGCCGATTGGGTAGAATTCGAAGATTACCCGGTCATCGTCGGACGCCGGACTCATGGCCAGCCACCCCGAAACGCACCATCGGTCCCGACGGGCGCTGACCCAGAACCGACATAAACATGTAACATTTCGGGATATTCCCCAAGTATAGGTAATGCACTAGAGCTTAGCGGATCGGCTTTATCCGAACCAGGGTCTCCAGCGTGCCTGAGCTCTTTCACGCGCCGTCGCGCGCAATTCTTTCATGATGCCGCGCAAGGCCCCTTCCGGACCGGTCTGGCAGCAGATCGCCGAATCGCTTGCGGACGATATCGCCACCGGCCGCTTCCCGCCAGGCAGCAAACTTCCGGTGGAAGGATTGTTGGCGGAGCGCTTTCAGGTCAATCGCCATACGCTGCGCCGCGCCATGGGGCATCTGGCGGCGCTGGGCCTGGTGCGCGTGGAACAGGGGCGCGGCAGCTTCGTGCAGGAGGATGTGGTCGATTACATGATCGGCCCGCGAACCCGGTTTTCCGAGAATATCTCGCGGCTGAAGCGCCGGCCCGGCGGCGTTTTCTTCCACAGCGAGACGGTGCCGGCCGGCGAGGATATCGCCGCCGCCCTGAACATTGCCCCCGGTGCGCCGTGCCTGTTGCTGGAGACGCTGAACGGGGTCGACGACCGGGTGATCTCCTATACATCGCATTATTTCGACGGCGTGCGCTTCGCCGGCATTGATGCGCTGTATCGCGAGCTGGGCTCAATCACCAAGGCGCTGATGCGCCTGGGCGTGCCGGATTATAGCCGCGCCGGCTCGCGCATCACCGCCCGCCTGCCGGACCAGCGCGAGGCCAACCTGCTGAAACAGGCGCGCAACCGGCCCATCCTGGTGGTCGAGGCGGTGAATGTGACGCCCGACGGCAGACCGGTCGAATATGGCATCGGCCGCTTCGCCTCCGACCGGGTACAGCTTGTCGTCGAATAGAGCAAGCTACTGTTTCTGCCCTTGCGCGCTATGTTAGTTTGGTGAACAACTCAGTCGCCAAAGACGATATCCGCTTGAATCCGGAGTTTAACCAATGACACCGCCGCAGGCCGCCACCGCCCTGAAACCCGCCGCCGGCAAGGCGCATAAGCCCAGCTTCTCCTGGGAAGACCCGCTGCTGCTCGACGATGCGCTGAGCGAAGACGAGCGCATGGTGCGCGACGCCGCGCGCGCCTTCTGCGACGAAAAGCTGATGAGCCGTGTGCAGGAAGGCTTCCGCAAGGAGATATTCCACCGCGAGCTGATGAACGAAATGGGCGAGCAGGGTTTCCTCGGCTCCACCATCGACGGCTATGGCTGCGCCGGCGTGAATTACGTGTGCTACGGGCTGATCGCCCGCGAGGTCGAGCGCGTCGATTCCGGCTATCGCTCTGCCATGAGCGTGCAGTCCAGCCTGGTGATGCACCCGATCCATGAATATGGCAGCGAGGCGCAACGCCAGAAATATCTGCCGAAGCTGGCCACCGGCGAATGGGTCGGCTGCTTCGGCCTGACCGAGCCGGATCACGGCTCCGATCCCGGCAGCATGAAGACCCGCGCCAAGAAGGTCGATGGCGGCTATGTCGTCACCGGCAACAAGATGTGGATCACCAACTCCCCCATCGCCGACGTCTTCGTGGTCTGGGGCAAGACCGAGGATGGGGTGATCCGCGGCTTCGTGCTGGAAAAGGGCATGAAGGGCCTGTCCGCGCCGAAGATCGAGGGCAAGTTCAGCCTGCGCGCCTCGGTCACCGGTGAGATCGTCATGGACGAGGTATTCGTGCCGGATGAGAATTTGTTGCCGAATGTCGAGGGGCTGAAGGGTCCGTTCGGCTGCCTGAACAAGGCGCGCTACGGCATTTCCTGGGGCGCCCTGGGCGCCGCCGAGTTCTGCTGGCACGCAGCGCGCCAGTACACGATGGACCGCAAGCAGTTCGGCCGCCCACTCGCCGCCAATCAGCTGATCCAGAAGAAGCTGGCCGACATGCAGACCGAAATCACGCTGGGCCTGCATACCTGCCTGCGCCTCGGCCGGCTGATGGATGAGGGTCGCGCCGCGCCGGAGATGATCTCCCTGGCCAAGCGCAATTCCTGCGGCAAGTCGCTGGACATCGCCCGTGTCGCCCGCGACATGCATGGCGGCAATGGCATCTCCGACGAGTATCACGTCATCCGCCATGTGCTGAATCTGGAGGCGGTCAACACCTACGAAGGCACACATGACGTGCACGCGCTGATCCTGGGCCGCGCCCAGACCGGCATCCAGTCCTTCATGTAAGGAACCTGGCCTGTAGAATGCACAAAGGGCGGCCCGCGGGCCGCCCTTTTTGTTGCGCCCTACCCGCCCGGCTTATGCAGCGGGATCGGCGGCAGCCCCAACGCCTCGCGGCAGGCCGCCTCGATGGCGAGTTGCTCGTCGCCGCTCACCGGTTCGCCATTGAACAGCACCTTGCCGTCGCGCCCGACCTCCACCCGGCCGATCTGGGCCTCCGGAAAGAACAGCCGCGAATTGCCGGGCAGGCCGAAGCGCTTCTGCAAATCCACCGTGATGTCGATGCCGATGGTCTCGGGAATGCGGATCGCCGAGCCACCGCCCAGATCGGCCGGGGCGACTGGCCTTCCATAGGCGTCGACGCCGGGCTGGTAGGTCGCCCCGACTTCCGGCTTATGTGCCACCGCGCGCTGGCAGACATTGCCGCCGACAATGATTTCTTCTGCGCGCAAACTATTCGGTGCGACAGCCAAGGTGACGCCAAGAAACGCGAGGAACAGAAGCGGCGAAGGCGTAAAATTCAACTGCACACGAACGATCCCATCTATCCCGACAGGTAATATATAGCTCTAACATGCAGAAAATTGATGACTTCGAAAAACTTATTCCGTAGTCTTTGCGGACATAAAAAAGACCGTGCCGCTAAAAAACGGCACGGCCCGAGTTTAGGGAGGAATCGCCACCAGGCGTCGATCAAAGGTCGATAACGACCCCTGACCTGAGTGGAAATATGAATTGTGCAATGCACTATGGCAAGAGCAAACCTGCTCTTGCCATTTGTTTTTGGTGATTTTTTATACTTTTTGCACATAAAAAATGCATTTGCAGCCGTCGTAAACAGGCTCTTGATTATAAAACGAGCAAAACAATACTCGTGATTTCGGCTTTCCCCTACAAATCCTGGCACGAACCCGATATCAGAACCAATCGCCCCTGCCGGCCTTGCACCAGGAATCCGGGATTCAGCTTTCTCGACCGATGATCCCGGCAGGCAGAAACAAAGACCCCGCAAAACTGCGGGGGGTGACGATTCGAACAGGTAAAAGCTAAAGCCCCTACGCTCGCCGCCAGGGCGGATTTTGCGCCAGGATGCGGGCGTGGACGGGGCAGTCGGGGCGGTGGGCACCGGGCAGGTAGCCGGTACTCATCAACAGCTCGTTCACAATCTCGCCGCCGGTGAAGGCAAAGTTCTTCTTGAACAGCTTTACCCAGCCGGCCTTGTCGAGCGGGTGGTGCGCATCAAGCCAGCCGGCAAAGGAGCCATACTCCGGCCGTAGTTCGATAAACCGCCCGGCATTGCGGATGATCGCTGCGATCTTCAGCCGGTTGCGGATGATGCCGGGATTGGCCAGCAGGCGCTCCGTCTCCACCGGGCCATAGGCGGCCACCACATCCGGATCGAAGCCCTCGAACGCCTCGAACAGCGCGGCGCGCTTCTTCAGCGTGATCTCCCAGGACAGGCCGGCCTGCATGATCTCCAGCGCGAAGCGTTCCAGCAGCACCTTATCGTCGCTGACCGGAAAGCCATACTCCGTATCGTGGTAGCTGGCGTGCACCGGGTGGCCGGGCGCGCTGTCGCAATAGCCGGACATGCCTAGCCTCGAAAAGACAGATAGTCGGACAGGATAACCATGAAGATCAGCCCGGTCACCACAATGGCGATGCCCGTGGTGATCAGCGCCTTCTTCAGCAGCATCGGTTTCTCCGGCGCGCTGGTGGCGTGCCCCTCGCCCGGCTGCTCGGGGATCTTCACGCCGACCGGCAGCATCATGAAAAACACCAGCCACCAGACGATAACGAAAACGACAATGCCTGAGGTCCAATACATGATCGCTCAGGCCTGCTCGATTTCGACCAGCGTGCCGCAGAAATCCTTTGGATGGAGGAATAGCACCGGCTTGCCGTGCGCGCCGATCTTCGGCTCGCCATCGCCCAGCACACGGGCGCCCTCGGCCTTCAGATGATCGCGGGCAGCGAGGATATCCTCCACCTCATAGCAGACATGATGCATGCCGCCGGACGGGTTACGATCCAGGAAAGCCTGCACCGGCGATTTCTCGCCCAGCGGCTGCAACAGCTCGATCTTGGTGTTGGGCAGAGTCACGAAGACGGTCGTCACCCCATGCTCGGGCATATCCACCGGATCGGAGACATTCGCCCCCAGCGCGGTGCGGTACAGGTTGGCCGCCGCCGCGATATCCGGCACCACGATGGCGACATGGTTCAACCGGCCGATCATTCACTCTCTCCTTCGATGCGGGTGCGCGATGATAGGCCGCTCAGGCCAGCCTGACCACATGCACATCTGTCACAGGCTTGCGCCCCAGCTCCGCATTGATCGCCCGGCGCACGGCGATGCGCACCGCTTCTGCCACCGCGGCATCGTCCTTGCGGTCGGCCGCGCGCAGCCCCTCCACCGCGTCGGCGGCGATGTCGATGATGTCCTCTCGCATCGGATCTTCGCCCTCCAGCACGCCCTGAAAGCTGCCCATCGGATCGGTGCGCAGCTTGCCGGCCTTGTCGAGCACGATGGTCATGACGATGGCGCCGCTATGCATCAGCCGGTTGCGGTCGCGCAGCACCGGGTCGCCTAGCGAAACCAGGCGCTTGCCATCCACCGCCAGCCGGCCGGCGAACACCTCGTCGACCACTTCGGCTGGGCCGGGATGCAGGCGCACCACATCGCCATTGGCAATCGACAGCGCCACCGGCACCTGGCATTCCCGCGCCAGCTTCGCATGCTCGATCAGATGCCGGCTCTCGCCATGCACCGGAATGGCGACCTCCGGGCGGACATGCTGGTACATGCGGATCAATTCGTCGCGCGCCGGATGGCCAGAGACATGGATGTCATCGTTGGTCGCCGTCACCACCTCGATATTGCGGCGGATCAGCGCATTCTGCACCCGCGCGATGGATTTCTCGTTCCCCGGAATGACGCGGGACGAGAAGATCACCGTATCGCCGCCCTCCAGCGTCACATGCGGGTGGCTGTCGGAGACGATGCGCGACAGCGCCGCGCGGGGCTCGCCCTGGCTGCCGGTGCAGATCAGCAGCACCTTGTCCTTCGGCAGGAAGCCGGCATCGTGCTCGCTGACGAAATCGATGCCCTGGAGATAGCCATTCTCCTTCGCCGAGGCGGTCATGCGCCATAGCGACCGGCCGATCAGCGCCGGATGGCGGCCGTTCGCCTCCGCCACCTTCGCCATGGTCTCCAGCCGCGCCACGTTCGAGGCGAAGCAGGCGACGGCAACGCGGTTGGTCTTATATTTGGCGACCAGCTCGATCATGTTCTTGCGCACATCGGCCTCGGAGCCGGCGGAGCCAGCCCGGAAGACGTTGGTGGAATCGCCGATCAGCGCCAGCACCCCCTCCTCCCCGATCTCCTGCAGCCGCGCCTCGTCCGAGGTCGGGCCGACCAGCGGGTCGGGATCGAACTTCCAGTCGCCGGTATGCAGGATCGGCTTGGCCCCGCCGGTGCGAATCACCAGCGCGTTCGGCTCGGGAATCGAATGGGTCAGGGTCACCAGCTCGATCTCGAACGGCCCGACATCGAACCGGCCCGACATCGGCACGATGGTGATCTCCACCTCGCGGCCGAAATCGGTATCCTCCAGCTTGCGGCGCAGCACCGAGGCAGTGAAGGGCGTGGCATAGATCGGGCAGCGCAGTTGCTGCCACAGATAGGGCACTGCCCCCAGATGATCCTCATGCGCATGGGTCAGCACCAGGCCGACCAGCTCGTCCTTGCGCTCGACGATGAAGGACGGGTCGGGCATGACCACCTCGATCCCCGGCATGGAATCGTCGCCGAAAGTGACGCCCAGATCGACCATCAGCCATTTGCCCTGCGACCGGTACAGGTTGAGATTCATCCCGATCTCGCCGGCGCCGCCCAATGGCAGGAAATAGACTCCCTTATCCTCCGGGTCGAGGAAATCGCCGCTGCTATGGCCGTTGATCGCCGTTCCGTTCGCTTTGGATGTCTTGGGGTGCGTACCGTTCGCCTTGCGCTTGCTGCTCATTGTGTCCTGTTCAGACGATTCACGATTACCAGACCCCGCATTGTCAGGTCCTGGTCCAAATGGTCGAAAATATCCGTGGCCTCGGCGAACAAGGGTACCAGCCCGCCGGTCGCCACCACTTTCATCGGCTGGCCGAATTCGGCGCGGATGCGCGCCACCAGCCCCTCGATCAGCGATACATAGCCCCAGAAGATGCCGGATTCGAAACAGCCGACGGTCGTGGAGCCGATCACCTTCTCCGGCCGCCGCACCGCCACGCGCGGCAGCAGGGCCGCCGCCATGCGCAGCGCCTCGATGGACAGGTTGATGCCGGGCGCGATAGCGCCGCCACAGTAATTGCCGTCCCCGTCCACCACGTCGAAGGTCGTCGCCGTGCCGAAATCCACCACGATTGCCGGCCCGCCATACAGATGGTGCGCCGCAACCGTGTTGACCAGACGGTCCGCGCCGACTTCCTCCGGCCGGTCGACCTTGGCGACGGTGCCCTTGATCACCTCCGGGTCGGTATAGATCAGCGGATCGCAATTGAAATAGCTGCGGCACAGCATTTTCAGATTGAACAGCGTGTCCGGCACGACCGAGGCAATGAGGCATTGGGTAACGTCGGCGCTCTTCATGCCCTTCAAGGTCATGAGCTGGCTGATCCAGACGGCGTATTCGTCGGCCGTGCGCTTGGTATCGGTGCCGATGCGCCAGGAGCCGCGCTCGGTATCGCCGTCATACAGGCCGAATTTGATGTTGGTGTTGTTGGAGTTGATCGCCAGCAGCATGGCCCTGCCCGCCTCTCCTAATCCGGATTGCGCAGATAGATGTCGCCGGCGGAAATACGCTGCCGGCCGGCCTCGGTATCCAGCAACAGCGCGCCATCGGCATCCAGATCGCCGAATACGCCGTTCAGCGTCCGATCCGGCAGGCGCACCTCAATCTTCTCGCCAAGGCCGACCGCGTCGGCCAGCCAGTTCTGGCGGATGGGCGCAAAACCCTGGCTCGACCAGATATAGTACCAGTAGCCCAACCGCTCCAGCAGCGTCGCCCGGGCTTGCGACACGTCGGCATCGCCACCCAGCGCCGCCAGGCTGGTCGCCGGGCGCTCTGCATTCTCGGGATGGTGCTGCACATTCACCCCGATGCCGATGACGACGTAATCCACCGCCTGCGCGGTGCCGCCGCCGGTCTCCAGCAGGATACCGGAAATCTTGCCGCCATTGACCAGAACGTCGTTCGGCCATTTCACCACCACCGGGGCGATAGCGCCGACCGCCAGGCGCACCGTGTCGCGCACCGCGAGGGCAGCCAGGAAGGATATCTGCGCTGCCCTCGCGGGCGGACAATCCGGACGCAGGATGACGCTGAGATACACATTGCCCGGTGGCGAAGCCCAGGCCCGACCACGGCGGCCACGGCCGCCCTGCTGCTCCTCGGCTGTCACCACGGTCAGATGGCGCGCGCCCTCCCTAGCCAACCGGTGGGCCTCGTCGTTGGTCGAAACGACACTGCCCAGGGCGACGATATCGAAGGAGGACAGGCTTCCGGTCATCCCGCGAACAGGGAGGCCGCCGCCTGCGCGGCGGCGTTCAAAATCGGCGCGGGCCACACGAAGAACAGCAGCGTGAACAACCCGCTGACGGCGATCACCGCCCCCATCTCGCGGCCGATCGGACGGTCCAGCGTTTCCACCGGCTCATCGAAATACATCAGCTTTACGATGCGCAGATAGTAGAACGCGCCGACCACGCTGGACACCACGCCGATGACCGCCAGTGTATAGAGCTGCGCCTCAATGGCGGCCAGGAAGACGTAGAGCTTGCTGAAAAAGCCGGCCAGCGGCGGAATACCCGCCATGGAGAACATGAAAATGGTCAAGGCCACGGCCATCATCGGATGCGTCTTGGAGAGGCCTGCCAGGTCGGAGATATTCTCCACCATGCGGCCCTGCTGGCGCATGCACAGGATGATGGCGAAGGTGCCGACATTCATGACGATGTAGATCGCCATATAGATCAGCACGCCGCGCACGCCGATCTCGCTGCCCGCCGCCAGGCCGATCAGCGCATAGCCCATATGGCCGATCGAGCTGTAGGCCATCAGGCGCTTGATGTTGGTCTGGTTGATCGCGGCCAGCGCGCCCAGGATCATCGAGCCGATGGAGATCAGCACCACAATCTGCTGCCACTGGTCGGCAATGCCGCCGAACGGCTCCATCATCACCCGGCAGAACAGCGCGATGGCGGCGAATTTCGGCGCGGTGGCGAACAGCGCGGTCACCGGAGTGGGCGCCCCTTCATAGACGTCCGGCGTCCACATATGGAACGGCACGGCGGAAACCTTGAAGGCCAGCCCCGCGGCCAGGAACACGATGCCGACGATCACGCCGACGGAAGCCTCGCCCTGCACCCGCTCCGCCAGCACCGCGAAATCGATGCTGCCGGTAAAGCCGTAGATCATCGAACTGCCATAGAGCAGCATGCCCGAGGACAGCGCGCCCAGGACGAAATATTTCAGGCCGGCCTCGGTGGAGCGGATCGTATCGCGGCGGATCGCGGCGACGACGTACAGCGCCAGGCTCTGCAATTCCAGGCCGACATAGAGCGAAATCAGGCTATTGGCCGAGACCATCATCATCATGCCGACCGTGGCCAGCACGATCAGCACCGGATATTCGAAGCGCGCGGTGTTCTCGCGCTCCAGATAATCCATCGACAGGATGATGGCGACGGCCGAGCCCAGCAGAATGAACAGCTTGGCGAACAGCGCGAACGGGTCGGCCACGAACAGGCCGTCGAAGGCCAGTTCCCGCCCGCCCCAGCCGGTGAAGGCGTAGAGCAGCACGGCGGTGACGACGAAGCTGCCGACCGCCAGCCAGGAGACCAGGCGCAGCGATTTGTCGCCGATGAACACGCCGATCATCAGCAGGGCCATGGCGGCGCAGGCCAGGAAGATTTCCGGGATGGCCGGCAGCAGGACGAGGGTTGTGGGTTCCATGGTCTCTTAAGCCCCGTCGGTCAGCGTGCGGCGATGGCGGTCGAGGCGGCGGACTGCCCCGCCGCGATGGCCGTCTGGTAATTGTCGAGCAGGTTTTCGACCGACACCGCCATCACGTCCAGGAAGGTGGCGGGATAGATGCCCATCCACAGCACCAGGACGATGAGCGGCGCGAAGATCGCCTTCTCCCGCCAGTTCAGATCCAGCATCGCCTTCACATCGTCCTTGTCCAGCGTGCCAAAGATCATGCGGCGATACAGATACAGCATGTAGGCAGCGCCCAGAACGACGCCGGTGGAGGCCAGGAAGGCAACCCAGGTATTGGCCTGGAACGCGCCCATCAGCGACAGGAACTCGCCGACGAAGCCGCTGGTGCCCGGCAGGCCGACCGAGGCCAGCATGAACACCATGAACACCAGCGCATAGCGCGGCATGTTGTTCACCAGGCCGCCATAGCGCGAAATCTCGCGGGTGTGCAGCCGGTCATAGACCACGCCGACGCACAGGAACAGCGCGCCCGAGACGATGCCGTGGCTCAGCATCTGGAAGATCGCGCCCTGCATGCCCTGCATGGTCAGCGTGAAGATGCCCATGGTCACGAAGCCCATATGGGCAACCGACGAATAGGCGATCAGCTTCTTCATGTCCTCCTGCGCCAGCGCCACCAGCGAGGTGTAGATGATGGCGATGATGGACAGCGCGAAGACCAGCGGCGCGAAGAATTCCGTCGCCTCCGGCATCAGCGGCACGGAGAAGCGGATGAAGCCGTAGCCGCCCATCTTCAACAGCACGCCGGCCAGGATGACGGAGCCGGCCGTCGGCGCCTCGACATGGGCGTCCGGCAGCCAGGTATGCACCGGCCACATCGGCACCTTCACCGCGAAGGAGGCGAAGAAGGCAAGCCACAGCCAGTACTGCATGCCGGCATCGAAGCCGTGCTGCATCAGCGTCGGCAGGTCGGTGGTCCCGGCATCGAAATACATCGCCAGGATGGCCAGCAACATCAGCACCGAACCGAGCAGCGTGTAGAGGAAGAATTTGAACGCCGCATAGACGCGCCGCGCGCCGCCCCAGATGCCAATGATGATGAACATCGGGATCAGCACGGCCTCGAAGAACACATAGAACAGCACCAGGTCGAGCGCGCAGAACATGCCGACCATCATCGTCTCCAGGACGAGGAAGGCGATCATATACTCCTTCACCCGGTGCTTCACCGACTCCCAGCTCGCCAGCACGCAGATCGGCGTCAGCAGGGTGGACAGCAGCACAAAGAACATCGAGATGCCGTCGACGCCCATATGATAGCCGATGCCGAATTCCGGCATCCATTCGACCTTCTCGACAAGCTGGAACTCGGCGGTCGAGTTGTCGAACTGCGCCCAGATCATGAGCGACAGGAAGAAGGTGATGAGCGAGGTCCACAGCGCCATGTTCCGGGCGTTGCGCGCAACCACGTCGGGCTCGCCGCGCGTCACCAGGATGAACAGCGCCCCCACCAGCGGCAGGAAGGTGACGAGCGAGAGCAAGGGCCAGCTACTGGTCATGGATCAGGCCATCCGAGAGAACACGTACCAGGTCACCAGCACCACCACGCCGACCATCATGGCAAAGGCATAGTGGTAGAGATAACCGGACTGCAGCAGAGCGGTGCGCTGGGAGATCAGGCGCGTGGTGAAGGCGACGCCATCCGGGCCGAAGCCGTCGATGACGCGGCCATCGCCCTCCTTCCAGAGGAAGCGACCGAGCCAGCGCACAGGGCGCACGAACAGGAAGTCGTACAGCTCGTCGATGTACCATTTGTTCAGCAGGAACAGATAGACCGGCCGCCACTGCTCGGCGATTGCGTCCGCCGTGCCCGGGCGCAGCATATAGACGAAATAGGCCGTCGCGATGCCTGCCGCGCCGACCACGATCGGCAGCAGCTTTACCCAGAGCGGCACATGGTGCGCCGCCTCGATCACATCCTTGCCTTCCAGCACCAGGATCGACGCGCCCCAGAATTCCGCCCTGCCGTCGCCGACGAATGCCTCATAGCCGACGAAGCCGGCGAAGATCGCGCCCAGCGCCAGCACGATCAGCGGAATCGTCATCACTTTCGGCGATTCATGCACATGCTCCATCACGTGATGGTCGGCGCGCGGCTTGCCGTGGAAGGTGAGGATCAGCAGGCGCCAGGAATAGAACGCCGTCAGGAAGGCCGCCAGAATACCGAGCCAGAAGGCGAAATGGCCGATCTGGCTGCCGCTGGCGAAGGCGGATTCGAGGATGATGTCCTTGGAATAGAAGCCGGCGAAGAACGGCACGCCGGCCAGCGCCAGGGAGCCGATCCACATCAGCCCGTAAGTCAGCGGGATCAGCTTCCAGATGCCGCCCATCTTGCGGATATCCTGCTCGTCCGACATGGCGTGGATCACCGAGCCCGCGCCCAGGAACAGCAGCGCCTTGAAGAAGGCATGCGTCATCAGATGGAAGATCGCCGCCGAATAGGCAGACACGCCGATGGCGAAGAACATGTAGCCAAGCTGCGAGCAGGTCGAATAGGCGATGACGCGCTTGATGTCGTTCTGCACCATGCCGACCGTCGCCGCGAAGATCGCGGTGATCGCGCCGAAGAAGGTGACGACCATAAGCGCCTGCGGGGCGTATTCGAACATCGGCGACAGGCGCGCGACCATGAACACGCCGGCAGTCACCATGGTGGCGGCGTGGATCAGCGCGGAGACCGGCGTCGGGCCTTCCATCGCGTCCGGCAGCCAGGTGTGCAGCAGGAACTGCGCCGACTTGCCCATTGCCCCCACGAAGAGCAGCAGGCACACGGTGGTCAGCGCATCAAGCTGCATGCCCAGGAAATTGATCTTCTGGCCGACAGCCTCCGGGGCCGCCTGAAACAGCTGGTCGAAATTCACCGTATCGAACAGCAGGAAGCAGCCGAAGATGCCCAGCATGAAGCCGAAATCGCCGACGCGGTTCACCAGGAAGGCCTTGATCGCCGCCGCGTTCGCCGTCGGTTTCTGGAACCAGAAGCCGATCAGCAGGTAGGAAGCCAGGCCCACGCCCTCCCAGCCGAAGAACATCTGAATCAGATTGTCGGCCGTCACCAGCATCAGCATGAAGAAGGTGAACAACGACAGGTAGGCCATGAAGCGCGGGATCGCCGGATCGTGCGACATGTAGCCGACCGAATAGACATGCACCATCGACGACACCACGGTGACGACGATCAGCATGACGGCGGTCAGCGTGTCGACCTTCAGCGCCCAGGACACGTCCAGCGCGCCGGACTGTATCCAGGTGAACAGCTCGACCGTGCGCGGGTTGCCCCCCAGCGCCACATCGACGAAGGCCAGGATCGACAGCAGCATCGACACCAGCATCAGCGCGCAGGTGACGATCTGCGCCGCGCGGTCGCCGATGATCCGGCCGAAGAAGCCGGCGACGATGGCGCCCAGAAGGGGCAGGAAGACTATTCCGGCAAACATCCCTGGTCAGCCCTTCATCATATTGATGTCTTCGACGGCGATGGAGCCGCGATTGCGGAAATAGACGACCAGGATCGCGAGGCCGATCGCCGCCTCCGCCGCCGCCACGGTGAGCACCAGCATGGCGAAGATCTGGCCGACCAGATCGCCCATGAAGGCGGAAAAGGCGACGAGGTTGATGTTCACCGCCAGCAGCATCAGTTCGACCGACATCAGGATGATGATGACGTTCTTCCGGTTCAGGAAGATGCCGAAAATGCCCAGCGTGAACAGGATCGCCGCCAGCGTGAGGTAATGGGAAAGACCGATCACCATGGCGTCACACCCCTCCGCCCGTCGGAACCTTGACCGTGGCCACCACATCCTCGCGGCGGCGCGCATTCTGCACGGCGATGGATTGCTTGCGCACCCCCTCGCGCTGGCGCAGCGTCAGCACGATGGCGCCGATCATCGCCACCAGCAGCACCAGGCCGGATGCCTGGAACAGATAGACATACTTCGTATACATGACCCGGCCGATGGCCTCGGTATTAGTCACCTGATCGACCGCCGGGATCGGCAACGCGGCGATCTGCGCCACATCCGCAGCCAGCACCCAGGTGCCGAACACCAGCCCCAGCTCAACCAGCAGGATCAGCCCGATCAGCCCGCCGATCGGCAGATATTGCAGGAAGCCCTCGCGCAGCTGCACGAAGTTGATGTCCAGCATCATGACTACGAACAGGAACAGCACGGCCACCGCGCCGACATAGACGACGACCAGGATCATCGCCAGAAACTCGGCCCCGATCAGCACGAACAGCCCGGCCGCATTGAAGAAGGCCAGAATGAGGTACAGCACGGAATGCACCGGGTTGCGCGAAGCGATAACCATGACGCCGGACGCCACGGTAATGCTCGCGAACAGATAGAAGATCAGCGCCTGGATCACCATCAACCCCTTACTGTACCCCCCGAAGGGCCCCCGAAGGCCGAAGCCTTCCCTCTCTCAAACTCTCGCGCGCCTTAGCGGTATGGCGCGTCGATCCGAAGATTGGCCGCGATCTCCGCTTCCCACCGGTCGCCGTTCGCCAGCAGCTTGTCCTTGTTGTAGAACAGCTCCTCGCGGGTCTCGGTGGCGAACTCGAAGTTCGGCCCCTCGACGATCGCATCGACCGGGCAGGCTTCCTGGCAGAAGCCGCAATAGATGCATTTCGTCATGTCGATGTCGTAGCGCGTCGTCCGGCGGCTGCCGTCGGCGCGCGGTTCCGCCTCGATGGTGATGGCTAGCGCCGGGCACACCGCCTCGCACAGCTTGCAGGCAATGCAGCGCTCTTCCCCGTTGGGATAGCGGCGCAACGCATGCTCGCCCCGGAAGCGGGCGCTGATCGGTCCCTTTTCGTAGGGATAGTTCAGCGTCACCTTCGGACGAAAGAAATACTTAAGGGTCAGCGCCATGCCGGAGACCAGCTCCGTGAGGAGAAAAGCACGGGCACTGCGATCGACGAACGCCATGCTGTCTTACTCCAACCCCGTCAAGATCACATCCACCCCGGATGCGGCGCCTACCATAGTCGCCGCCTCCCGGATGGCAAGGAAAACGCCCGCCATCAGGCCGGCAACCAGTCGAACGCCACCAGCACGCCCGCGGTCAGGATCACCCAGACCAGGGACAGCGGCAGGAACACCTTCCAGCCCAGGCGCATCAGCTGGTCGTAGCGGTAGCGCGGGAAGGTCGCGCGCACCCACAGGAACAGGAACAGCACCAGGGCAATCTTCAGCGCGAACCAGATCGGGCCGGGAATCCAGTTCAGCGGCGCGATATCGAACGGCGGCAGCCACCCACCCAGGAACAGGATGGTGGTCATCGCGCTCATCAGGATCATGTTCGCGTATTCGCCCAGGAAGAACAGGGCGAAGGACATGGAGGAATATTCGACGAAATAGCCCGCCACCAGCTCCGACTCGCCTTCCGGCAGGTCGAACGGCGCGCGGTTGGTTTCCGCCAGGGCCGAGATGAAGAACACCACGAACATCGGCAGCAGCGGAATGGCGAACCAGACCGTCTTCTGCGCGTTCACGATGTCCGACAGATTCAGCGAGCCGACGCACAGCAGCACGGTGATGATCACGAAGCCGATGGAGACTTCGTAGGACACCATCTGCGCCGCCGAGCGCAGCGCGCCCAGGAACGGATATTTAGAGTTACTCGCCCAGCCGGCCATGATGATGCCGTAGACGCCCAGCGAGGAGATCGCGAACAGGTACAGGATGCCGACATTGATATCGGCGATCACCATGCCGTCGCCCACCGGAATCACCGCCCAGGCCACCATCGCCAGCACGAAGGTCAGCATCGGCGCCATGATGAAGACCAGGCGGTTGGCGCCGGCCGGCAGGATGGTCTCCTTGCCGAACAGCTTCAAGCCGTCGGCCAGCGGCTGCAACAGGCCGAACGGCCCCACCTTGGCCGGGCCGGTGCGCATCTGCATGCCGGCGATGACCTTGCGTTCCGCCAGCGTCAGATAGGCCACGGCCACCAGCAGCGGCACCATGATGGCCAGAATCTGGGCCAGGATGATGATCGTCGGCAGTGCGTAGCCGTCCCAGAAATCAGCCATGGGTGCCCGTCTTTTCCTGCTGGTCGGCCGCGCTGGTCAGCACGAAGGCTTCGGTGCATTTCGCCATGGTCACCGAGGCGCGGCTGATCGGGTCGGTCATATAGAAATTCTGGATCGGGTAGGCGAAGGCGGCAGCGTCCACCGTGCCCTCGGTCCCGAAGCTGCCCCACTCCCCGCCTTCGGCATGATCGACCTGCGCGAAGATCGGGTAGTCGGCAACCAGCTTCTGGCGAAGCTGCGCCAGCGAATCGTAAGGCAGCGTGCGGCCCAGCCCTTCGGACAGGGCGCGCAGAATCTTCCAATCCTCGCGCGCGTCGCCGGGCGGGAACACGGCCATGCGGCCCAGCTGCACCCGGCCCTCGGTATTGACGTAGATGCCGTCCTTCTCGGTATAGGCCGCCCCCGGCAGGATCACGTCGGCGACATGCGCGCCGCGGTCGCCATGATGGCCCTGATAGATCACGAAGGCGTTCTTCAGCCGGTCGGTGTCGATCTCGTCGGCGGCCAGCAGATAGACCGTCTCGATCTCGCCCGCCTCGGCCCCGGCGAGGATGCCGGCCACGTCCTTGCCGCCCGCGCCCGGCACGAAGCCGAGATCGAGCCCGCCGACGCGCGATGCCGCCGTGTGCAGCACGTTGAAGCCGTTCCAGCCATCGCGGACCAGGCTGACCTTCTCCGCCAGCGCCCGGGCCTGGGCCAGGATCGCAGCACCGTCGGCCCGCGTCAGCGCGCCCTGCCCGACAATGACCATCGGCCGCTCGGCCTTGGACAGCGCCTCGGCCAGATCATGCTTGCCGGAGACCAGATCGCCCAGCAGCGTCGGGCTGTCGCCCAGATTTTCCGCATCGTAGGTCAGGTCCGCCGGCGCGCCGATGGAGGCGACCTTCAGCTTCCCAGTCAGCCAGCGCTTGCGGATGCGGGCATTGACGATGGGGGCCTCGACGCGCGGATTGCTGCCGACCAGCAGAATGAAATCCGCCTCCTCGATGCCGGCGATGGCGCTGTTGAAGATATAGCCGGCCCGCGGCCCGGCGGTCAGCTTGGTGCCGTCCTGGCGGCAATCCAGGCTGGCGACGCCCAAGCCTTCCAGCAGCGACTTCAGCGCATACATCGCCTCGACATCGACCGTGTCGCCGGCAATCGCACCGATCTTCTCGGCCGGGGTGCGGCGCAGGCGGTCGGCCACGGTCTGCAGCGCTTCCGGCCACTCGACCGGCATCAGCTTGCCGTTCTTGCGCACATAGGGCGTATCCAGCCGCTGGCGCAGCAGCCCGTCGCAGGCATAGCGCGTCTTGTCGGAAATCCACTCCTCATTCACCGCCTCGTTCACACGCGGCAGCACGCGCAGCACTTCCGAGCCGCGCGAATCGACCCGGATGGCCGAGCCGACGGCGTCCATCACATCGACCGAGGGGGTCTTCTTCAACTCCCAGGGCCGCGCCTCGAAGGCGTAGGGCTTGGACGTCAGCGCGCCGACCGGGCAGAGATCGATCACATTGGCCGACAGCTCGGAGGCCAGCGCCTTTTCGAGATAGGTGGTGATCTGCATGTTCTCGCCGCGATAGACCGCGCCGAGATCGTCGACGCCCGCGACCTCGCTGGCGAAGCGGATGCAGCGCGTGCAATGGATGCAGCGGGTCATGATCGTCTTGATCAGCGGGCCCATATGCTTGTCTTCGACCGCGCGCTTATTCTCCAGGAACCGGCTGGAGCCCGCGCCATAGGCCATCGCCTGGTCCTGCAGGTCGCATTCGCCGCCCTGGTCGCAGATCGGGCAGTCCAGCGGATGGTTCGCCAGCAGGAACTCCATCACGCCGTTGCGCGCCTTCTTCACCAGCGGCGTATCGGTCTTGATGACCATGCCGTCGGCGGCCGGAAAGGCGCAGGAAGCGATGGGCTTCGGCGCCTTCTCCATCTCCACCAGGCACATGCGGCAATTGCCGGCGATCGACAGGCGCTCGTGATAGCAGAAGCGCGGAATTTCCTTCCCCGCCTCCTCGCAGGCCTGAAGGACCGTCGCCCCAGCCGGGACTTCGACCTCGATGCCGTCTACGGTGACTTTCGGCATGGATTTTCCCCCAAACCCCTACGCTATTCCGCGGCCTTGGCCGTAACCGCGCCCTTACGGGCGGCGATCCGGCGTTCCATCTCCGGCCGGAAGTGCCGGATCAGGCCCTGGATCGGCCATGCCGCCGCGTCGCCCAGCGCGCAGATGGTATGGCCTTCGACCTGGCGGGTGACGTCTTCGAGAATATCGATCTCGGCCACGTCGGCCTCGCCGCGCACCATGCGCTCCATGACGCGCCACATCCAGCCCGTGCCCTCGCGGCACGGCGTGCACTGGCCGCAGCTCTCATGCTTGTAGAAATAGGACAGGCGTGAGATCGCCTTCACGATGTCGGTCGACTTGTCCATCACGATCACCGCCGCCGTGCCAAGGCCGGAGCGCTTCTCGCGCAGCGTATCAAAATCCATGTAGAGATCGTCGCACTGCTCGGCCGGCAGGACCGGCACGGAAGAACCACCGGGGATCACCGCCAGCAGATTGTCCCAGCCGCCGCGCACGCCGCCGGCATGCTTCTCCAGCAGTTCGCGCAGCGGAATGCCCATCTCCTCTTCCACATTGCAGGGCTTGTTCACATGCCCGGAAATGCAGAACAGCTTGGTGCCGACATTCTTCGGCCGGCCGAGACCGGCGAACCAGGAAGCGCCGCGCCGCAGGATGGTCGGCACCACCGCGATGCTCTCGACATTGTTCACCGTTGAGGGGCAGCCATACAGGCCGACCGCCGCCGGGAAAGGCGGCTTCAGGCGCGGCATGCCCTTCTTGCCTTCCAGGCTTTCGATCAGCGCCGTCTCTTCGCCGCAAATATAAGCACCCGCGCCGCGATGCAGGTAGAGGTCGAAATCCCAGCCCGCGCCGCAGGCATTCTTGCCCAAGAGGCCGGCGTCGTAAGCCTCGTCGATGGCGGCTTGCAGGCGCATCGCCTCGTTATAGAACTCGCCGCGGATATAGATGTAGGCGGCATGCGCGCCCATGGCGAAGCTGGCGATCAGCGCGCCCTCGATCAGCTTCTGCGGATCGTGGCGCATGATGTCCCGGTCCTTGCAGGTACCGGGTTCGGATTCGTCCGCGTTGATGACCAGGTAATGCGGCCGCGCGCCGATCTCCTTAGGCATGAAGGACCATTTCATGCCGGTCGGGAAGCCGGCGCCGCCCCGGCCGCGCAGGCCGGATTCCTTCACCTGATCGATGATCCAATCGCGGCCCTTGGCGATGAAATCCTTCGTCTGGTCCCAATCGCCGCGCTTGCGCGCCGCGTCGAGCCGCCAGCTCTCCAGGCCGTAGAGATTGGTAAAGATGCGATCTTCGTCTTTCAGCATCAGACCTTCGCCCCATCGCTGCCGGACGCATCCGTCTTCTTGATCAAAGTGGTCGGGCCGCCCTCCGGCGCGGAGGTCTGGCGGCCGATGATCGAACCGGCCGGCGGCACCTCGTCGCGGGACAGCTTGTCGAGCAGCGTCTCCGTGCTCGCCCCATCCATATCCTCGTAAAAATCGTCGTTCACCTGCAGGATCGGCGCATTCACGCAAGCGCCCAGACACTCCACCTCGACCATCGAGAATTTGCCGTCCTCGGTGACCTGGCCGAAATCGATCCCCAGCTTGCTGCGGCAGGCCGACACCACGGCGTCCGAGCCGCGCAGCCAGCACGGCGTCGTGGTGCAGAGCTGCAGGTGATACTTACCGACCGGCTCCAGATGGAACATGGTGTAGAAGGTCGCGACCTCCATCACCCGCATCGGCGCCACGCCGAGAATGCCGGCGATATGCTCCATCGCCGCCTGCGGCACCCAATTATCGTGCTGGCGCTGCGCCAGGTCGAGCAACGGCAGCACTGCGGAGAGCTGCCTCCCCGCCGGGTATTTGGCGATGATCTTTTCGACCTTGGCCTGGTTCTCCGCCGTGAAGGCGAAGCTGTCCGGCTGGACGAAATTCTGGGCTGGAGCGCCGCCGCTCATCGGTCGATCTCCCCGAAGACGATGTCGAGCGATCCGAGAATCGCGACGGAATCGGCCAGCATGTGGCCCTTGCAGAGGAAGTCCATGGCCGCCAGGAACGGATAGCCCGGCGCGCGGATATGGCAGCGATAAGGCCGGTTGCTGCCATCGGCGACAATGAAGACGCCGAATTCGCCCTTCGGGGCCTCGACGGCGGCATAGGTCTCGCCGGCCGGGACGTGGTAGCCCTCGGTATAGAGCTTGAAGTGATGGATCAGCGCTTCCATCGACTGCTTCATCTCGCCCCGTTTCGGGGGCGAAACCTTGCGATCGAGCGACTTGATCGGGCCGGACGGCATTTTCTCGATAGCCTGGCGCATGATCTTCAGGCTCTGGCGCATTTCTTCCATGCGCACCAGATAGCGCGCATAGCAATCGCCCGTCTTGCCGATCACCACGTCGAAATCCATATCGGCATAGGCGTCGTAGGGCTGCGACTTGCGCAGATCCCACGCCACGTCCGAGGCGCGCAGCGACGGGCCGGAGAAGCCCCAGGCCTGAGCCTCGGCCGCGCTGATGACGCCGATATCGACGGTGCGCTGCTTGAAGATGCGGTTCTCGGTCAGCAGGCTCTCGATATCGTCGATGATCTTCGGGAAGCTTTCGATCCAGGCCAGCATGTCGTCCGCGATACCCGCCGGCAGGTCCTGATGCACGCCGCCCGGCCGGAAATAGGCCGAATGCAGCCGCGCGCCCGACACGCGCTCATAGAACTCCATCAGCTTCTCGCGCTCCTCGAAGCCCCAGAGCAGCGGCGTCATGGCGCCGACATCGAGCGCGAAGGTGGTGATGTTCAGCAGATGGTTCAGAATGCGCGTCACTTCCGAGAACAACACCCGGATATACTGCGCGCGCGCCGGCACTTCGAGGCCCAGCAGCTTCTCGACCGCCAGGGCGTAGGCATGCTCCTGGCACATCGGCGACACATAGTCGAGCCGGTCGAAATAGGGCACGGCCTGGAGATAGGTCTTGTACTCGATCAGCTTCTCGGTACCGCGATGCAGCAGGCCGATATGCGGGTCGGCGCGCTCGATCACCTCGCCGTCCATCTCCAGAACCAGACGCAGAACGCCGTGAGCCGCCGGGTGCTGCGGCCCGAAATTCAGCGTCATCGGCTTGATCGTCATCTCGGCCATCAGGCTTTGCCCTCATTCTGGACGTTGGCCTTCTCGTCGCCCGGCAGCCCCACGGCCGGCCCTTGGCGGGTCATGCCTTCCCACGGGCTCATGAAGTCGAAGGTGCGGAAATCCTGCACCAGCTTCACCGGCTCGTAGACGACGCGCTTCTGTTCCTCGTCGTAGCGCACTTCGACATAGCCGGTCAGCGGGAAGTCCTTGCGCAGCGGATGCCCCTCGAACCCGTAATCGGTCAGGATGCGGCGCAGATCAGGATGGTCGCTGAACAGCACGCCATAGAGATCCCACACCTCGCGCTCGTACCAGTTGGCGCTGGGGAAGATGGAGACCACGGACGGCACGGGATTGGCCTCGTCGGTCGCCAGCTTCACGGTGATGCGCTGGTTGTGCTTCAGGCTGAGCAGGCAATAAACCAGCTCGAACCGCTCCTCGCGGTCGGGGTAATCGACTGCGGTTACGGTGACCAGCACCTTGAACTGGCAATTGCTGTCGTCGCGCAGCAAGGTCATCAGCCGCAGCAGCGAAGCCGAGCGGGTCCAGACGGACAGCCCCCCTACCCCGATTTCGGTGTTCAGCACCTCGTTCGGCGCGGCGCTGGCGATATAATCGCCCAGATCGATCAGAGCCTGTGTCATCAATCCAATCGCTTAACCGGCGGAGTCTATCGGGCGAAGCTGCTGGTGCGGCCGATCTTCTTCTGCAGCTGAAGCACGCCGTAGAGCAGCGCTTCCGCCGTCGGCGGGCACCCCGGCACATAGATATCGACCGGCACGATGCGGTCGCAGCCACGCACCACGGAATAGGAATAGTGATAATAGCCGCCGCCATTGGCGCAGCTGCCCATTGAAATGACGTAGCGCGGCTCGGCCATCTGGTCATAGACCTTGCGCAACGCCGGGGCCATCTTGTTGCACAACGTGCCGGCCACGATCATCACGTCGGACTGGCGCGGACTGGGCCGGAACACGATGCCGTAGCGGTCAAGATCGTAGCGGCTGGCGGCGGTGTGCATCATCTCCACCGCGCAGCAGGCCAGGCCGAAGGTCATCGGCCACAACGAACCGCTGCGCGCCCAGGCCAGCAGCTTATCGAACTGGGCGACGACGAACCCCTGATCGTTGATCTCGTCGGTCACGCGGCGCAGCAGAACATCCTGCTCGGCGCCGGGCTGCAACCCCATCCCGGTCGAACCGGGCACGAGAGTCTCGCGCGGAAGCGTCACTCCCATTCCAGGGCTCCCTTCTTCCACTCATAAACGAAGCCGATGGTCAGGATGCCAAGGAACACCACCATCGACCAGAAACCGAACATGCCGATATCCCCCAGCGTAATCGCCCAGGGGAACAGGAACGCCACTTCCAGATCGAAGATGATGAACAGAATGGCGACCAGGTAGAAGCGCACGTCGAATTGGCTGCGGGCGTCATCGAACGCCTCGAAGCCGCATTCATAGGCGGACAGCTTCTCGGAGTCCGGGCGCTGCGGCGCGACGAGATAGGAGCCGATCACCATCGCCAGCGACAAACCGACGGCGACGCCGATAAAAATCAGGATCGGCAGATATTCTTTCAGCAATGCTTCCATGCGATCGGGCCCCTACGAGACACCGGATAGGCCATCGGCGAATGATATAGAGCGAAACGGCGCTTCGCCATGTGCGAGTGCGAAAAGCCCCGCGCCGCACCTTCGTTAGCCGTCAACTCGGCGGCCACTATACAGATGACAGCGTGTTTGGCAAAGCAAACCGCACCTTATTTCCGCCACATACTGACCGGCGGGAAAGGCGGGCGCACCAAAGCGCCACATGACACAACATCGTCATGCAAGCGCTTGGAGACAAATCATTTCTGTAAGGAAATGGCGGGAGTGACGGGGCTCGAACCCGCGACCTCCGGCGTGACAGGCCGGCACTCTAACCAACTGAGCTACACCCCCGCAAAGGGCCCCTCGTGAAAGGGAGCCCTGAGATACCCGTTCGACCGAAAGGTGTCAACGGTCTTTAATCGCATTGCAACACATTGGTTTCCGCTAATTGAGCGGCTGCTGCGCAGCCTCCGGACCGATGTGGAAACGACGACACCAACCAGCGCCGGCTTTCCCGGCATGGCGCTAAACGATAGGCCGAAACGGCCTCTCCAAAGATCATGGTGGGCGATGACGGGATCGAACCGCCGACCCTCTCGGTGTAAACGAGACGCTCTACCGCTGAGCTAATCGCCCTTAACCCTGCCATTCTGATAGCAGGCTTCTCATAAAAAATCACGCCGGCGACCCGAGGGCCGCCGGCGTGATTTAAGCCCCAACAGGAGCGATCTTAGTTGATCGCGTCCTTCAAGCCCTTACCAGCCTTAAACTTAGGCTGCTTCGAAGCCGGGATCTTGATCTTTTCCCCAGTGCGCGGATTGCGCCCTTCGCTAGCCGCACGGCTGGAAACGGCGAAGGTACCGAAGCCGACGAGACGAACTTCGTCCCCCTTCTTCAGCGCGGAGGAAATAGCGTCGAAAACCGAGTCGACCGCCTTACCGGCGTCCGCCTTGGTCAGACCGCTGCTGTCTGCGACCGCAGCTACGAGTTCATTCTTATTCACGTGAGCCCCCCTAGGATCCTCTAAAGAAAGGCCTTGCATCAATGTCCAAGGACGCCCCAAGGACGGGAAGGACTCTAGATCGCCCGATCTGCCGCCGTCAATCGAAGAAGGCGCTGAAAACCGCAGAATCCGTACCTTTTTTGGGGATAAGACAGTTTCACACAGGCTTATCCACAAAGCGATGTCTTAAGTCGAATTCGCTTTAAATACAAAAGCCCCCGCACAAGGCGGGGGCTGATGATCTCAAGTTATGGATAGGGGCTGCCGGTCAATGCGTAACCACCCCGCCCCGGTCGCCTTCCTCGCTCGACGGCGGAACCGCCTCCACATTGTTCTCGTCCCATTCAATGGCGACCAGAGGTTTGGTGAGGGCGACCTTCAGCACATCGTCGATCACCGAGCAGGGGATGATCTCCATTCCCTTCTTCACATTGTCGGGAATGTCGGCCAGGTCCTTCTCGTTCTCCTGCGGGATCAGCACGGTCTTGATGCCACCGCGCAAGGCGGCCAGCAGCTTCTCCTTCAAGCCGCCGATCGGCAGCACCCGGCCACGCAGGGTGATCTCGCCGGTCATGGCGACGTCGCGACGGATCGGAATGCCGGTCAGCACCGAGACGATGGTCGTCACCATGGCCACGCCCGCCGAGGGGCCGTCCTTCGGGGTTGCCCCTTCCGGCACATGGACATGGATGTCCTTCTTCTCGAACATTGTCGGCTTGATGCCGAAAGCGATGGCGCGTGACTTCACGAAGGATTCGGCGGCATGCACCGATTCCTTCATCACATCGCCCAGCTTGCCGGTGGCCGCCACCTTGCCCTTGCCGGGCAGCGTAACCGCCTCAATGGTCAGCAACTCGCCGCCCACCTCGGTCCAGGCCAGGCCGGTAACGACGCCAACCGCATCCTCCAGCTCCGCCTCGCCGAAGCGGAATTTACGCACCCCGGCATATTTATCGAGGTTCGAGCGGGTTACCTTGATGCGTTCCTTGCCTTCGGAGAGGATCTCCTTCACCGCCTTGCGGGTCAGGTTGGCGATCTCGCGTTCCAGGCTGCGCACGCCGGCTTCCCGGGTGTAGTAGCGGATCAGGTCGCGCAGGGCGTCCTCGGAGATCGACCATTCCTCGGGCTTCAGGCCATTTTCCTTCACCTGCTTGTCGATCAGGTGACCGCGGGCGATCTCGACCTTCTCATCCTCGGTATAGCCGGGGATACGGATGATCTCCATGCGGTCGAGCAGCGGCTGCGGCATGCGCAGCGTATTCGCCGTGGTCACGAACATCACGTCCGACAGATCGTAATCGACCTCCAGATAATGGTCGGCGAAGGTGGCGTTCTGCTCCGGATCCAGCACCTCCAGCAGGGCCGAACTCGGATCGCCCCGCCAATCGGCGCCCAGCTTGTCGATCTCGTCCAGCAGGAACAGCGGATTCGAGGATTTCGCCTTCTTCATGCCCTGGATGACCTTGCCCGGCATCGAACCGATATAGGTCCGCCGGTGGCCGCGCACTTCCGCCTCGTCGCGCACGCCGCCAAGGCTCATGCGCACGAAATTGCGGCCGGTGGCCTTGGCGATGGACTTGCCGAGCGAGGTCTTGCCGACGCCCGGAGGGCCGACGAGGCACAGGATCGGCCCCTTGATCTTGCCGACGCGCTGCTGCACGGCAAGGTACTCAAGGATGCGTTCCTTGACCTTCTCCAGGCCGTAATGATCGGCGTCCAAGACCTCTTGGGCGAGCTTGATGTCCTTCTTGATCTTGGAGCGCTTCTTCCAGGGAATCGAGAGCATCCAGTCCAGATAGTTGCGCACCACCGTGGATTCGGCCGACATCGGGCTCATGGAGCGCAGCTTCTTCAGCTCCCCCATCGCCTTGTCGCGGGCTTCCTTGGACAGCCGCGTCTTCTTGATCCGCTCTTCGATCTCGGCGGTCTCGTCGCGGCCTTCCTCGCCCTCGCCCAACTCCTTCTGAATCGCCTTCAGCTGTTCGTTCAGATAGTACTCGCGCTGGGTCTTCTCCATCTGCCGCTTCACGCGGTTACGGATGCGCTTTTCCACCTGCAGCACGCCGATCTCGCCTTCCATGAAGGCATAGACCCGCTCCAGCCGCTCGGCGACCGAAGCGGTTTCCAGAAGCTGCTGCTTATCGGCGATCTTCAGCGCCAGATGCGAGGCGACCGTATCGGCCAGCTTGCTGGCATCGTCGATCTGATTGATCGAGACCAGCACCTCGGGCGGAATCTTCTTGTTCAGCTTGATATATTGCTCGAACTGGCTGACAGCGGCGCGGGACAGCGCGTCCAGCTCCTGCTTTTCCGCCGTCACCTCGTCCAGCACCTCGGCATAGGCCTGGAAAAAATCCGGGTTGTCGCTGAAACGCTTGATCTGTGCCCGCTGGCCGCCCTCGACCAGAACCTTCACGGTCTGATCCGGCAGCTTGAGCAGCTGCAGAACGGTGCCGATGGTGCCGATCTGATAGATATCGCCGGACTGCGGATCGTCCTGGCTGGCGTCCTTCTGGGTGACGAGCAGAATCTGCTTGTCGTCGCGCATGACGTCCTCAAGCGCGCGGACCGACTTCTCGCGGCCGACGAACAGAGGCACGATCATATGCGGGAACACCACGATGTCCCGAAGCGGAAGAACTGGGAAGGTACCGCCGCGCGAATGCTCGTACATATTACCTCTTACGACTGAAATCCCGCCGGGATGGGATGTCTGTGGCGCGGAAGCAGACCACAAGACGTTGTGCGGGACAGGGAGTCGATCCCTAGATAACTCAAATGGCCCCTCCGAAACCGCCTTCAAGAGCATCCTGAGCGGCGCCCCCGGAGGAAGCCTTAAATTTGCCCGCCCGGGAACAGAGGCGGCGGGCTGCAACCGGCCAAACTAGGCGCTGCTGTTCGCATCCTTGCCGCGGTCGCGGCTATGGACGTAAAGCGGCGCCGCCTTGCTCTCGACGACCTCGCGGTTGACCACGATCTCCTCCACATCCTCCATGCTCGGCAGGTCGAACATGGGATCGAGCAGGATACCTTCCATGATGGAGCGCAGGCCGCGCGCGCCGGTTTTGCGCTGGATCGCCTTCTGCGCGATGGAGCGCAGCGCCTCCTCGTGGAAGGTCAGACGCACATCCTCCATCTCGAACAGGCGCTGATACTGCTTCACCAGCGCGTTCTTCGGGTTGGAGAGAATGTCGACCAGGGCGTTCTCGTCCAGATCCTCCAGCGTGGCGATCACCGGCAGGCGACCGATGAATTCCGGGATCAGGCCGAATTTCAACAGATCCTCGGGCTCCACCTCGCGCAGGATTTCGCCGGTGCGGCGCTCGTCCGGCCCCTGCACCTCGGCGCCGAAGCCGATGGAGGTTCCCTTGCGCCGCTGGCCGATGATCTTCTCCAGACCAGAGAAGGCCCCGCCGCAGATGAACAGGATGTTCGTGGTGTCGACCTGCAGGAACTCCTGCTGCGGATGCTTGCGCCCGCCCTGCGGCGGCACGGAGGCGATGGTGCCCTCCATGATCTTCAGCAGTGCCTGCTGCACGCCCTCGCCCGACACGTCGCGGGTGATGGACGGGTTGTCGGACTTGCGCGATATCTTGTCGACCTCGTCGATGTAGACGATGCCGCGCTGCGCCCGCTCGACATTGTAATCGGCGGCCTGCAGCAGCTTCAGGATGATGTTCTCGACATCCTCGCCGACATAGCCGGCCTCGGTCAGCGTCGTGGCGTCGGCCATGGTGAAGGGCACGTCGATGATGCGCGCCAGGGTCTGGGCCAGAAGAGTCTTGCCGCAACCCGTCGGGCCGACCAGCAGAATGTTCGACTTGGCCAGCTCGACATCGCTGTTCTTCGCACCATGCGCCAGGCGCTTATAGTGATTATGCACGGCCACGGAAAGCACGCGCTTGGCATGCCCCTGCCCGATCACATAATCATCCAGTACCGCCTGAATTTCGCTGGGCGACGGGACGCCATCGCGGGATTTCACAAGATTGCTCTTATGTTCCTCGCGGATAATGTCCATGCACAACTCGACGCATTCATCGCAGATGAAGACTGTCGGGCCGGCAATCAGCTTGCGAACCTCGTGCTGGCTCTTGCCGCAGAACGAGCAGTAGAGCGTGTTCTTCGAGTCGCCACCGCCGGACTTACTCATTTCCACTCCGTGGAGTAACGTGCGCGTAATGATCCTATGTTAGCCAGAGGCTTTCGCTCGGCTCAACGTGAAAAACGCGCCTCCCGCTGCATCGCACAGCGAGAGGCGTCGTAAATACCGTCCTGCATAGAAATAGTGAGCCTTGTCCCATTCTCCAAGAGTGGGATGCAAGGCATTGTTTTACCGGATTATTTGGCTTCTCCGGCAGGGACCGGCCGCTTGCTGACCACGTCATCGATCAACCCGAAAGCTTTTGCTTCCTCGGCCGACATAAAACGGTCGCGTTCCAGCGCCTTTTCGATTTCCTCGACCGGCTGGCCGGTATGTTCGGCGTAAATCCGGTTCAGGCGGGCGCGGATCGACAGGATCTCGCGGGCATGGATTTCGATATCCGTAGCCTGGCCCTGGGCGCCGCCGGAGGGCTGATGGACCATCACACGCGCATGCGGCAGCGAGAAGCGCTTGCCCTTGGCGCCAGCCGCCAGCAGCAGCGAGCCCATGGAAGCCGCCTGGCCGATGCACACGGTCGACACGTCGGGGCGGATATATTGCATCGTGTCGTACATCGCCAGGCCGGAGGTGACCACGCCACCCGGCGAGTTGATGTAGATCGCGATATCCTTGGTCGGATTTTCCGACTCGAGGAACAGAAGCTGGGCGCAGATCAGGCTGGAGACGCCGTCATGCACCTGGCCGGTCAGGAAGATAATCCGTTCCTTCAGCAGCCGGGAATAGATGTCGTAGGCCCGCTCCCCCCGGTTGGTCTGCTCGACCACCATCGGGACCAGGGTATTCATGTAGACGTCGATCGGATCACGCTCACGCATCACTCGGCTGCTTTCCTGCTTCGTACCGGAACCGCCGGGCATGGGGCCCGGCGGCGGCTGCATCTTGTCACGGGAATTTGGCCCGCAACAAGCCCGGCTTCAAGCGCAGGATCACTCCGACTTCGCGGCGGCCTTCTTGGCCGGCTTCTTCGGCTTGTCCTCGGCCTTGGCGTCGTCGTCCGACTTCGCCTTCTTGGCCGCGGCTTTCTTGGCCGGCTTCTTCTTCTCGGAAGACGCGTCCTCGCCCTCTTCCTCGATCGGCTTGAACAGCTCTTCCGGGGTCACGGTCTTTTCGCTGACCTTGGCCATTTCGAGAATGAAATCGATGATCTTGTCCTCGAACAGCGGCGCGCGGAGGCTGGCCTGAGCCTGCGGGTTGCTGCGGAAATACTCCACGATCTGGCGTTCCTGGCCCGGATAGCGGCTGGCTTCCTGGAACATGGCGCGCTGCACCTCGTCCTCGCCGACTGTGATGTTGTTCATCCGGCCAACCTCGGACAGCAGCAGGCCCAGGCGGACACGGCGCTCGGCGATGCCGCGATATTCGGCCTTCTCCTCGTCGCTCAGCTTCTCGTCCACGGCATGATGATGGTGCGCATGGTCATGGTCATGATCATGGTGGTCATGGTCGTGATGATCGTGGTCATGGTCGTGGCCGTGGTGATCGTGATCATGATCGTGGTCATGCGCATGATCATGGCCTTCGCTGTCGGCCAGTTGCTTCACGATGGCCTCGTACTCGGCTTCCAGCATGCCTTCCGGCACCTCGAAGCTGTGCGCATCGGCCAGCTTGTCGAGCAGGCGGCGCTTCACGCGGGTGCGCGCAGCCTGCTTGTACTCGCCCTCGATCTGCTCGCGGATCGCCTTCTTCACGGAATCCAGCCCGTCGAAGCCCATATTCTTCGCGAACTCGTCATTCAGCTCGACCGGGATCGGCTCGTGCAATTCCTTCACCTCGACGGTGAAGACCGCTTCCTTGCCAGCCAGATCGGCATTGCCGTAATCCTCCGGGAAGCTGACCTTCACTTCGCGGGTCTCGCCGACCTTGGCGCCGACCACCTGGTCCTCGAAGCCGGCGATGAAGCTGTTGGAGCCCAGCGCCAGGCGCGCGCCCTCACCCTTCAGCCGGTCGTCATCCTTACCTTCCAGCTTGCCGGTAAAGTCGATCACGACGACATCGCCGCTCTTCACCGGGCGAACATCCTCGACCTTGTTGGTCTGCTGCTGCTGCTCGGCGATCCGGCCCAGCGCCTTCTCGACCTCGTCGGCGGCGACCTCGGCGGTCTCGCGTTCAACCTCGATGGAGGAGAAATCGACCGGCGTGATCTCCGGCATCACCTCGACCTTCATGGTGTATTCGAGGTCGGCCCCTTCATCGAACTTGGTGATCTCGATCTTCGGCTGCAGAGCCGGGCGCACGTCGCGCTCGCTCATCGCCTGGGTGGAGCTGTCCTGAACCACCTGCTCCAGCACCTCGCCCATCACCGACGGGCCGAAGCGCTTCTTCACCAGCGACAACGGCACCTTGCCGGGACGGAAGCCCGGCAGATTGACCATGCCCTGCACCTCGGCGAGGCGGACATTCATCTTCTGCTCGATGTCCTTGGCGGCGACCACGACCTTGTATTCGCGGATCAAGCCGGAGGAGTTGGTTTCGGTGATTTCCATGGGGCTCTCGAATCGTTTTCTGCCAGTGGCGATAAATTCTGAAGGCGCTGCGACCGGGGCAGGCTTGGTGCGGGCGGAGGGACTTGAACCCCCACGGCTTTCGCCACAGGAACCTAAATCCTGCGTGTCTACCAATTCCACCACGCCCGCTTCCAGGCGCGCAGCCGCGCCAGCGTTACCCCGAGCAACGCCAAGGGGGCGCTTGTATACCAATTGCCGTAAGGCGGCAACACCCGCTCAAGCGCCAAGCCGGCGAATCCGCTCCAACCGCGCCAGCACGCCCGGAATCGCCGGGGCGATATCCTCGGCGATCATCCCCGGTCCCGCCGCCTGCGCCGCCGCGCCATGCAGCCAGCAGGCGGCCGCCGCGGCCTCGGTCATCGGCATGCCCTGCGCCAGCAACCCCAGCGCCAGGCCGGCCAGCACATCGCCGGTGCCGGCGGTCGCCAGCCAGGGCGGCGCGTTGTTATTGATCGCCGCCCGCCCGTCCGGCGCCGCGATCACGCTATCCGCGCCTTTCAAAAGAATAGTCGCCCCCAGCCACGCGGCGGCGCGGCGGGCGCGGGCGAGGCGGTCGCCCTGCCAGTCGAACAGCCGCGCGAACTCGCCCTCATGCGGGGTCAGCAGGCACTCGCCCTTGATCAGCGCCTTCAGCCCCTGGGCATCGCCGGCGAAGGCGCTGATCGCATCGGCATCCAGCACCGTGGGGCGGCCGGTCGCCAGCACGGCAGCGACGGCGGCCCGGGTCTCCTCCCCCACGCCGAGGCCCGGCCCGATCAGCAGCGCGTTACGGCGCGGATCGCGCAATATGTCGGGCAACGCCGCCACGTCCGGCCAATCGACCACGATGGAGCCGGGATGGTCGGCGGCATAGATATCGACCGTATCCGGCGGCACCGCGAGGCTCAGCAGCCCCGCCCCTGCCCGCCTTGCCGCCAGCGCCGCCAGCCGCCCCGCGCCGGTCATCCGCCCGCCCAGAATCAGCGCATGGCCGCGCCCGTATTTATGTCCGCCGGGCCGCAGCCGGGGCAGCCGGTCGAGCCAGAGCGCCGGGGCATTCCGCCAGCAACGCGGCCCGATCTCATCGAGCAAGCCGTCCGGTATGCCGATGGGCGAGACGATGACATCGCCGCACAGATCACGCCCCGGCAGCAGCAGGTGCCCCGGCTTGCCACGAAAAAAGGTGACGGTCAGCGCCGCCTTCGGGGCATAGCCCAGCACGTCCCCTGTATCGCCGGACAGGCCGCTCGGCACATCGACGGCGACGAGCGGCAGGCCCAGCGCCACCGCCCGCTCCAGCGCCTCGCGGGGCGCGCCTTCCATCGGCTTGCTGAGGCCGGCCCCGAACAGCGCATCGACCACCAGGCCAACGCCGTCCCACGCGATCTGATCCAGAGGCTGTACCGGCCCGGTCCAGGTCCGCGCCATGACGGCGGCATCGCCTTTCGGCGTGCCCAGCGCCGCCAGCGTGACCGGCCAGCCCGCCGCCGCCAGCAACCGGGCTATGACATAGCCGTCGCCGCCATTATTGCCAGGCCCGCACAGCACCAGCGCATGGCGCTTGCCATAGCGGCGCAGGATCGCGTTGGCGACCGCCCTGCCCGCCGCTTCCATGAGGGTGGTTCCGGCGACCCCGCCCGCCATCGCCAGCCGGTCGGCCGCGTACATTTCGGCCGTGGTCAGCAGGGCGAGATCGCCGGCCCGCATGGTCAGCCGCGCCCGGTGATATCGGCCACGGCGCGCACCTTCGCCATCGCCCCGTCGCGCAGGAAGGCGATGTCGGCCCCATCCAGCACCATGTCGAAGCCCTGCTCGAACAAGGCGCGGGCGTCGTAGCCCGGCGTCGGGATGATGCCGATACGCTTGCCCGCCGCCTTCACCGCCTGCTGCACGCCGGCTATGACCGTGCGCACCGCCGGATGATCGGGCTGCGCGAAATAGCCGAGGCCGGCGGACAGATCCATCGGGCCGACGAAGATCAGATCGATTCCGTCTGTCGCGGCGATGGCGGCCGCGTTCTCGACGCCGCCCGGCGTCTCGATCTGCGCCATGATCAGCAATTCGTCGACCGTCTTCTCCAGATAGTTCGGCAGGTCGGTGCCATAGCCCGAGGCGCGGATGATCGGGAAAGCGATGCCGCGCACGCCGCGCGGCGGGTAGCGGCAGGCCGCCACGGCCGCCGCCGCTTCCGCCGCGCTGCTGACGGCCGGTATCATCACGCCTTGCGCCCCGGCATCCAGGATGCGCTTCAGATAAACCGCATCGTTCCAGGGCACCCGCACCGTCGCCGGACAGCCGGCGGCCTGGGCGGCCTGCATCTGGTGGATCGCCGCCAGAATATCGCCCGGCCCATGCTCGCAATCGATCAGCACGCAATCGAATCCGGCGCGGGCGCAAATCTCCGCCGCCATGCCATTCGCCATATTGAGAAAGCAACCCAAGGTCGGTTGACCTTCGTTCAGGCGCTGCTTCAAAGACTTATCAGTCGACATTCATGTCCCCGTTCATCGTTTCACGCTGGTATGGCGCGGCTTCAGCATGCGGGCTTCCGCGCTCTGCAATCAAGCTGCCGTGAAAGCTTCACCGAACGGCAATCGGTCCGCCACCAGCCCGTAACCATAAACCGGTAAGGCCGGTTACAGGCGGGCCCGGTGGCGATCCCGGGTGCGTCCCGTACCCCATAATGCGAGGGACCATCATGGCTTACACGTTGCAAATCCTCCACGCCTCAGACCTTGAGGGCGGTGTCGAGGCGATCAGCCGCGCGCCAAACTTTGCCGCCATCGTCGATTATCTGGAGGACACCTACGCCAACACCATCGTGTTGTCCGCCGGCGACAATTTCATTCCGGGCCCGTTCTTCAACGCCGCCGCCGATTCCTCCATTGCCGCGACGCTGAACGCTGTCTTCACGCAGCTTTACGGGCAGAGCTTCGAGAGCCTGTCCGCCGGGTCCGGCCGCCTGGACATCGCGATCATGAACGCGATCGGCTTCGACGCGTCGGCGCTGGGCAACCACGATTTCGATGCCGGCACCGACGGGCTTCTGTCGGTCATCAGCCCCAGCCTGGGCGAGACGACAGCCGACACCGGATGGCTCGGCACCATGTTCCCCTACCTCAGCGCGAACCTGGATTTCTCCGCTAACAGCAGCCTGAACGCGCTATATACCGACGAGTTGCTGGCAAATACCGACTTCCAGTCGCTGAATGCCGATGGCGAGTTGGTCACTGGCGCGCCGAAGCTGGCCGCCTCCACCATCATCGAGCGCGACGGCGAGCAGATCGGCGTGATCGGCGCGACGACCCAGGTTCTGGCCTCCATCTCCTCGCCGGGCAATGTCGAGGTGCTGTCGGGCGGCGTCGACGACATGGAAGCGCTGGCCGAGATCATCCAGCCGGAAATCGACAAGCTGCTGGACGCTGGCGTGAACAAGATCGTGCTGGTCAGCCACCTGCAGCAGATCGCGCTGGAGAAGGCTCTGGCGGGCCTGCTGAGCGGCGTTGACGTGATCATCGCCGGCGGCTCCGACACGCTGCTGGCCGATGCCGAGGATGTCGAGCGCGGTCTGCAGGACGGCGACACCCCGGCCGAGACTTACCCGTTCCTGACCACCAACGCGGACGGCGACCCGGTCGCCATTGTCAGCACCGACGGCGAATACAGCTATGTCGGCCGCCTTGTCGTCACCTTCGACGATGACGGCGTGCTGGATACGTCGAGCCTTGACGAGGCTGTCAGCGGCGCGTTCGCCGCGACCGAGGAGCAGGTCGAAGCGCTGTATGGCAGCGGGGACGCCTTCGCCGACGGTTCCAAGGGCGATCTGGTGAGCGAGCTGACCGGCGCGGTCGAGAGCATCGTCTCGGCCCAGGACGGCAACATCTTCGGCGCGACCGAGGTGTATCTGAACGGCGTGCGCAACTCGGTGCGCTCCGAGGAAACCAACCTCGGCAACCTTACCGCCGACGCCAACCTGTTCGTCGCCCAGGAGCTTGACGATACGGTGCTGGTATCGGTGAAGAATGGCGGCGGCATCCGCGCCGCCATCGGCCAGATCACCGAAACCTCGCCGGGCGTGTTCGAGCCGGCCCCGCCGCAGGCCAACGAGCTGTCGGGCAAGGAAGAGGGCGAGGTCTCGCAGCTCGACATCCTGAATTCGCTGCGCTTCAACAATGCGCTGTCGCTGGTCACCGTGACCGCCGATCAGCTGAAGCAGATCGCCGAGCACACCGTGGCCGCCTCGGGCGGCAGCGCCACGCCGGGCCAGTTCGGCCAATGGGGCGGCGTGCGGTTCAGCTTCGACACCACCCAGGCCGCCGGCAGCCGCATCCAGAACATGGCCATCGTCGACGATAACGGCTTCATCGCCGACGTGATCGTGCAGGATGGCGAGCTGGTCGGCGATGCCGGCCGGGCGATCCGTATCGTCACGCTGAGCTTCCTGGCCGAGGGCGGCGACAATTATCCGATCGACGACTTCATCGCCGCCAATCCGGACTTCGCCAACCGCGTCGATCTTGCGGATGCCATGACCGATGCGGGCGCGGCTACCTTCGCCGATCCGGGCACCGAGCAGGATGCCCTGGCCGAATACATGGCCGCCCAATACAGCGACACCCCGTTCGCCGAGGCCGACACCGCGGCCAGCGAGGATCGACGCATCCAGAATCTCGAATTCCGCGACGACGCGGTGCTGGTCGATGTCCGTGAAGCCGGGGATGATGGCGAGGCCATCGAGGGCGGCGACTTCGCCGACAGCATCCGCGGCGGCGCGGGCGACGACACGATCACCGGCGGCGCCGGCAACGACACGATTGAGGCCGGCGACGGCTTCGATCTCATCGACCTCACCGACGATACCGGCGAGACCTACGTGAACGGCAACCGCAACGGCGACACGATCCTGGGCGGCACCGCGAACGAGGAGCTGCATGCCGGCAAGGGCCATGATTCGGTCGATGGCGGCGCTGGCGACGATTTGATCTGGGGTGGCCTGGGCCGCGACACGCTCACTGGCGGCGACGGGGCCGACACCTTCTTCTTCGAAGACACCAACAACGAAGATGTGGTGACCGACTTCGAGGCCGGCGTCGATGTGCTGAGCTTCACCGCCAACATCAATGGCAGCGGCGTGGCCAGCGCGGCCGACCTGCTCGACCTGGCGGTCGCCAGCGGCGGCAATGTCGTGATCGATTTCGGCGGCGGCAACAGCATCACCCTGCAGGGCGTGGCCCTGGCCGATCTGTCGGTGGCGGATTTCGCCGTTGCCTAATCGGGCACCTAAACACTTCCAAGCGCGTCGGAGATATCCGGCGCGCTTTTTTTTGACCGTTATTTGGAGAGAATTGGGGCGAGCTACGGGGTTTGAACCCGTGACCTCACGGACCACAACCGTGCGCTCTAACCAGCTGAGCTAAGCCCGCCACCGTGGGAGCGCCTTGGTACCCGAACGCCCCTGTGCGGTCAAGAACCAGTTGGTAATTTTTATCTTTCGCGCGTTCGGCTTGGCCGGGGCGATTCATTTTGCCGCCATATCCGTCGCGCCGCCCCAGGAATTAAGCCGCCGCCTTGCCGAAATGACGGGCCAGGCGGGCGACAGCCTCGTCCAGAATGGCGTCCTGCTTGGAGAAGCAGAAGCGCACCGTGGTGCGCATCGCCGTGCCCTGGTCCTGATAGAAGGCGCTGACGGGAATGGCGCAGACGCCGGCATCGGTCGTGATATGCCGGCAGAAGGCCATGTCGTCGCCGGCAAAGCCCAGCGCCTCGAAGCCGGCATTCACGAAATAGGTGCCCTGGCAGGGCTGCACCGAGAAGCCGATGCCGGCCAGCCCGGCCGACAGCCGGTCGCGCTTGGCCTGCATGCCGGCGGCGAGGCCGGTGAAATAATCCTCGCCCTTCTGCAGGCCATAGGCGACGGCGCGCTGCAGATTGGGCGGCGTGGTGAAGACCAGGAACTGATGGCATTTCGAGATTGGCTGCAACAACGCCGGACAGGCGGTGACGTAGCCGACCTTCCAGCCGGTCAGCGAGAAGGTCTTGCCGGCCGAGCCGATGCGCACGCAACGCTCGCGCATGCCGGGCAGAGTCATCAGCGGGTGATGCCTCAGCCCGTCGAAGACGATGTGTTCATAGACTTCGTCGCAGACCGCGTAGGCATCGTGCCGCTTCACCAGATCGGCGATGAAGCCCAGCTCCGCCGGCGTGAACACCTTGGCGGCCGGGTTCATCGGGCTGTTCAGCAGAATCAGCTTGGTCTTGTCGGAGAAGGCGGCGGCCAGCGCCTCATAAGGCAGCTCCCAGCGCGGCGGCTCGACGCGCACCAGCTTGGGGATGCCGCCGGCGCGGCGGATCATCGGCAGATAGCAATCGTAGAGCGGCTCGATCAGCACCACCTCGTCGCCCGGCTCGATCAGCCCGAACAGGCAGGCCGACAGCGCCTCGGTGGCGCCGGAGGTCACCATCGTCTCGGTCTGCCAGTCGACGTCCAGATCGTAGAACCGCTTATTATGCTTCGCCACGGCCTGGCGCAACTCCGGCACGCCCAGCATCGGCGGATATTGGTTCGGCCGGTCGGCCAGCCCTTCCTGCGCGGCGGCGACCACGTCGGCCGGGCCGTTATCGTCCGGGAAACCCTGGCCCAGATTGATCGCCTGGGTCTCGATCGCCAGGCGCGACATCACCTCGAACACGCTGGTGCCATAGCTGGAGAGGATGGAATTGGCGGGCTTCATCGTCGTTTCCTGTGACGCCTGACGGGGTGAAATTCCCTAACATGGCCGCCCCGCCCCGGTCATGCGGTTTTCCGGCTTCTCCGGCGGGCCGCCCTTGCGGCATAGTGGCGCCTCTCCGCCAAGAAACAAGAACGAGGAAATGCCGTCCATGGTCACCGCAGCGACCCTTGCCGAGCGCATGAACACGCTGGGCACCGAAACCGCCTTCGAAGTGCTGGCCCGCGCCGGCCAGCTTGCGGCGCAGGGCAAGGACATCATCAATCTGGGCATCGGCCAGCCGGATTTCCGCACGCCCGAGCATATTGTGGAAGCGGCCTGCAAGGCGCTGCGCGACGGGCATCACGGCTATACGCCGGCAGCCGGCATCACGCCGCTGCGCGAGGCGGTGGCCGCCGACGTTTCGCGCCGCACCGGGGCGGAGGTCGACCCGATGACCGTGCTGATCGTGCCCGGCGGCAAGGTCACCATGTTCTTCGCCGCCCTGCTCTATGGCGAGCCGGGGGCGGAAATCCTGTACCCCAACCCCGGCTTCCCGATCTATGAATCGGTGATCCGCTTTTCCGGCGCCACGCCGGTGCCGATCCCGCTGCTGGAAGAGAACGGCTTCGCCTTCTCGGCCGAGGATGTGCTGTCGCGCATTACGCCGAAGACCCGGCTGATCATGCTGAACAGCCCGGCCAACCCGACCGGCGGCGCGGTGCCGAAGGCGGAGTTCGACAAGCTGGTGCAGGGCCTGCAGGCCTATCCCGAGATCGTCGTGATGAGCGACGAGATCTACGGCCAGATGCTGTATGACGGGCGCGAGCATGTCAGCCTGCTGTCCTACCCGGAAATGCGTGACCGGGTGATCCTGCTGGATGGCTGGTCGAAGACCTACGCCATGACCGGCTGGCGCATGGGCTATTCGATCTGGCCGAAGGCAATCCTGCCGCATGCCGAGAAGCTGGCGGTGAATTGCCATTCCTGCGTGAACGCTTCTGCCCAATATGCAGGCATCGCCGCCCTGACCGGGCCGCAGCAGGCGGTGCGCGACATGGTGGCCGCCTTCGCCGGCCGCCGCCAGGTCATCGTGGACGAGCTGAACGCCATTCCCGGCTTCCGCTGCGTCGAGCCGGGCGGAGCCTTCTATGCCTTTCCAAACGTCGAGGGCACGGGCATTCCGACCAAACAGCTCCAGACGCGCCTGCTGGAGGAAGCCGGCGTGGCGGTCATCGCCGGCACCAGCTTCGGCAAGCATGGCGAGGGGTATCTGCGCTTCTCCTACGCCAACAGCACGGAGAATATCCAGGAGGCGATGCGGCGCATCCGGACAATGCTGTCGGCCTGACTGCCGCTTTAGCAGGCACTGATTGGACTCTTTTTGGGCAGATATTTGGTGAAAAAATAGGCATTCTGCCGAGAACGTCGCCATGGGCCTTCGTTAGCATGTGGCGATATGAGTGGCGATGCCTGTCTTTGCGGGCGATGGGAAAATTGGCACGGCTCGTGCTTTCACTGTACCACCGCACGCCCTGGCAGGACCGCCTTGGCGTCACCTGCCTGCGTCGGCTCGAACCGGCCGGGTAATCGAAAATGAGAAAACGCCCATGAAGAAGATCGAGGCCATCATAAAGCCCTTCAAGCTCGACGAGGTGAAGGAAGCGCTGCACGAAGTCGGCATTCAGGGCATCACCGTCACCGAGGCCAAGGGCTTTGGCCGCCAGAAGGGTCACACCGAACTTTACCGCGGCGCCGAATATGTCGTCGATTTCCTGCCGAAGGTGAAGATCGAGATCGTGATGGAGGATTCGATGGTGGAACGCGCCCTCGAAGCCATCCAGCAGGCGGCCCAGACCGGCCGTATCGGCGACGGCAAGATTTTCGTCTCGACGATTGACGAGGCGATCCGTATCCGTACCGGCGAGCGCGGCGCGGACGCGATCTAAGCGGCCTGCTTTCGCAGCCGTTCACGGCTCTATCTAAGAACCCTAACGAGGGAAAAGGGACATGTCGGACACCAAAAAAGTAATGGAAATGATCAAGGAGAACGACGTTCGCTACGTCGATCTCCGTTTCACCGATCCGCGCGGCAAGTGGCAGCATGTGTCGCAGCATATCGCCACTGTCGACGAGGAGTCCCTGGCTGAGGGGTTCATGTTCGATGGCTCCTCCATCGCCGGCTGGAAGGCCATCAACGAATCCGACATGTGCCTGATGCCGGACCTGGAAACGGCCGTCATGGACCCGTTCACCGCGCAGCCGACGCTGATCCTGGTGTGCGACGTGCTGGAGCCCTCGACCGGCCAGCCCTATGACCGCGACCCCCGCTCCATCGCCAAGAAGGCGCTCGCCTATCTGGGCACCACCGGCATCGGCGACATCGCCTATTTCGGTCCGGAAGCCGAGTTCTTCGTGTTCGACGACGTCCGCTTCAAGACCGGCATGAACGAGGCCTTCTACCACCTCGATTCCGAGGAAGGCCCGTACAACAGCGGCAAGGTCTACGAGGAAGGCAACCTCGGCCACCGTCCGCCGGCCAAGGGCGGCTACTTCCCGGTTGCCCCGGTCGATAGCGGCCAGGACATGCGCTCCGACATGCTGAACGCCATCGAGGCGATGGGCGTCGAAGTCGAGAAGCACCACCACGAAGTGGCGGCCGCGCAGCATGAGCTGGGCATCAAGTTCGACACGCTGATCAAGTGCGGCGACGCGATGCAGATCTACAAGTACTGCATCCACATGGTTGCCGCGACCTACGGCAAGACCGCGACCTTCATGCCGAAGCCGGTCAAGGGCGATAACGGCTCGGGCATGCATGTCCACCAGTCGATCTGGAAGGGCGGCAAGAACACCTTCGCGGGTTCGGGCTATGCCGACCTGTCGGAGACCGCGCTGTTCTACATCGGCGGCGTCATCAAGCACGCCCGTGCGATCAACGCCTTCTCCAACTCCACCACCAACAGCTACAAGCGCCTGATCCCGGGCTTCGAGGCGCCGGTGCTGCTGGCCTACTCGTCGCGCAACCGCTCTGCCTCCTGCCGCATCCCGCATGTGCAGAGCCCGAAGGGCAAGCGCGTCGAGGTCCGTTTCCCGGATCCGGCCGGCAACCCGTACCTGACCTACTCGGCGCTGATGATGGCCGGCCTCGACGGCATCATCAACAAGATCCATCCGGGCGACCCGATGGACAAGAACCTGTACGACCTGCCGCCGGAAGAGCTGGCCAACGTCCCGACCGTCTGCGGCTCGCTGCGCGAGGCCCTGCAGGCGCTGGACGCCGACCGCGACTTCCTGACCCGCGGCGATGTGTTCACCAATGACATGATCGATGGCTACATCGCCCTGAAGTGGGAAGAGGTGTATGCCTTCGAGCATACCCCGCATCCGATCGAGTTCGAGATGTACTACAGCAGCTAAGCTGCCGGTCATTCGAGCCTGAGACGAAGACGCCCCCGCCATCCCGCGGGGGCGTTTTTTATGGGCCGCGCGGAATCCAAAAATGCAAACGGCCCCGCCAGGGCGGGGCCGTCCGGTCTCTTCTTGCGTCGCGCAGATCAGGCCGTGCGGCCGGGCACCCGGCTACCGTGCGAAACGGCGGCGATAATGCGCTGCACAATGGCCTTGGTCGGCGCGATCACGAACAGGCGCAGGCCATCCGCCATGGCGTGGGCGCGCAGCTGGCGGGCATGTCGCACATAGGTGTAAATCTGGCTCGGATCATAGGGAGGAAGGGTGTAGCTCTGGAATGCGTCGTGGGTCTTCTCGAGGTCCTGGAACATCTGTATCTCCATGAATTTGCGACTGCGAAGAGCGCTCTCCCATATCGTTGAAACCAAGATAATGCTGCGACGCACAATAGGCAAGCATTCCTGTCCTATTTTGCCATGCCGTTACCGCAACGCAGCCTGCCCAGGATGCAGGTCTCGGCGTCGCCGGCGTTGGTCTCCCCTCACCCAGCTCCG